>NZ_DIEJ01000146.1:0-225 GCF_002418565.1 Achromobacter sp. UBA5777
CCCCTGCGGGGTTTTGTCTTTAGTGAGAGACCAGGCCGTCGCGCCGGAGGTTGAGTGCGCGATACGCGCGGACCCTTCCGCGCCAGTGAGCGCCAAGTTCCCATTGCAGTACCCCGTAGTACTCAACAGTGCCTAAGCAGCACTTAAGTAAGACCCAAGATTCGAACGATTGACCCTCGCGTCAATTGCTCAAGCAGCTACGCTTGACGACCATAGCAAGGTGGT
>NZ_DIEJ01000146.1:236-33297 GCF_002418565.1 Achromobacter sp. UBA5777
TGTGAAAGTAGGTCATCGTCAAGCTCTTATCCTCAAAGCCCCACCGGTACCCGGTGGGGCTTTGTCTTTGGTGCGCCACTGGCCTGCAAGCCGCGCCAATGTTGAATGTGCCCAAATAACAACGCGCGTGGGCGGGGTGGCTTTGTGCGGTAAGATTGTTCGAGTCAATTCGTTGGAGCGTTATCGTGAGTGATCCCCAGACCCCCGTGCCCGGTACGACATTGGACCTTCGCACGTTGACCCACGTGGCCTATGGCTTGTATGCCTTGGGCTTTCTGACGAGTGGATTTCTGGGCATTGCGACGATCGCGGCTGTTGTGCTCATGTACCTCAAGCGGTCTGACGCGGCCGGCACCGTCTACGCCGGCCATTTCGACTGGCTGCTGCGTACGTTCTGGTGGGCGTTGCTGTGGCTTGCCATCAGTGGGATCGCGACGCTCATCTTCATCGGCTGGATCGGCGTGGCGGCAACCATTGTGTGGGTGCTGTATCGCCTGATACGCGGTTGGCTGTCGCTGCTGGAAGGCACTGCGCCCACCTCCTACGCCTGAGTCCAGGCTGTACCCTCGGAAAGGCCGGCATTGATGCCGGCCTTTTTGCATGCGCCTCGTGTGACGCAGGAGAACATGCGCGCGGATGGTTCTTGGCTCGCGTGTGCACTCAATGGAATCGGAAAGGACGCCGGCGGGCGCCTTGCTTAGGAGCGGGGCGCTGGGCTTCGATGTAGTTGAGTGCGACGCGCAGGACGCATTCAGAGGCGGCGCGTGCGCCTATCGACGTCCCGTGTGCCGGAGGGGTCATTGAAGAGCGTGAGCATGCAGCTTGTCGGCCTGCAAAGGCGCACCAATGCTGACGATCAGACGACAGAGTCGCTATTGAAATCGGGTGGGGATGTCCACGGACGTGGCAATGAGGTACTGCGAGGAGGGGGCTTGCTTGGTGGCGTCGAGCTCGCCCGGCCGTAAGCCAGGGCGTCGCGACAATCCAAAGGCAGGGACGTACGCCGTACGCCCTTTGCCTGCTTACTTCAGATGTGCGTTGACCAGTTTGGTCAGTTCGAACATCGTGACCTGATCCTTGCCGAAGATCGGGCGCAGCTTGGCATCGGCGTTGATGTTGCGCTTGTTGCTGGCATCTTGCAGGTTGTGCTTCTTGATGTATTCCCAGATCTTCTTGGTGACCTCGGTACGCGGCACGGCTTCCGAGCCGATGACAGCGGCCAATTCGGCGCTGGGGGTCAGCGGCTTCATGAATGCAGCGTTCGGCTTGCGCGCGGTCGCGGGTTTGGAGGTTGTGGCCATAATGCGGCGCTCCTTCTCTGGCTGTTGGAAAAATTGTCCTGCGGCCGGAGCATAACGTGTCTCTACAGTAAAGACAAAGGCATTTATCCTCTGTAGCAACTAAAATGCACCGACCGTCCCCTCTCTCACGTCATTCTGTAACGTCCTATGTACGCACGTTCTCCGTTGGAATCGATTCGGCTTTTTCATGACGAATTGACGGCGCTCCGGCGCGATTTGCATGCTCATCCAGAACTTGGTTTTGAAGAGGTCAGAACTTCCGGCATCGTCGCGGGTGCGCTGGAAGCGTTGGGCATCGAAGTGCACCGCGGTATCGGTAAAACCGGCGTGGTGGGCGTGATCCGCGGCAAGCGCTGCGACAGCGGCCGCATGATTGGATTGCGTGCCGACATGGACGCGCTGCCCATGACGGAAGACAACACGTTCGGCCACAAGTCGACCAAGCCGGGACTGATGCACGGATGCGGGCACGATGGTCATACCGCGGTGCTGATCGGCGCGGCGAAGTACCTGGCGCAGACCCGCAACTTTGACGGCACTGCAGTGTTGATTTTCCAGCCGGCCGAAGAAGGACGCGGCGGTGCGCGCGCCATGCTGGAGGACGGTTTGTTCGACACGTTCCCTTGCGATGCGATCTATGCCTTGCACAATTGGCCGGGCCTCAAACCTGGCACGATCGGCATCAACCCGGGACCGATGATGGCGGCGGCCGATCGCTTCGAGATCCTGATCACGGGGCGGGGCGGTCACGGTGCGCATCCCTATCAGACGATCGATCCGGTGACGATCGCCGGCCAGATCATCACCGCGTTGCAGACCATCGTGTCGCGCAATGTGAATCCGCTGGATTCCGCGGTGCTGTCGATCGGTTCGGTGCAGGCCGGGCATCCGGGTGCGATGAGCGTGATTCCGCGGGAGGCGCGGATGGTGGGCACGGTGCGCACGTTCCGCAAGTCTGTGCAGGAAATGGTCGAGACGCGGATGCGCGAGCTGGTGAGTGCAATCGCCGGCGCCTTTGGCGGCACCGCCGAAGTGGTGTACGAGCGCATTTACCCCGCGACGTTGAATACGCCGCAGCACGCCAACCTGGTGGCCGACATCGCGACTGAGATGATCGGCAAGGAAAACGTGGTGCGCGACCTGGTACCCTCGATGGGTTCCGAAGACTTTTCATTCATGTTGCAGGCCAAGCCGGGCGCCTACTTCCGTCTTGGCCAAGGCGGCGCCGATTCCGGTTGCTTGCTGCACAACCCGCATTTCGATTTCAACGATGCCGTCATTCCCCTTGGCAGTGCGATGTTCTGCGCGCTGGCTGAACGGGGCATGCCGCTGGCAGATTAAGAAGCCTTCCATGTCTACTCAAAGCACGACTCAACTCACCATCACCCGTCCTGACGACTGGCATCTGCATTTGCGCGAAGGCGCAGCGCTTGAAGCCGTGGTCGGAGATTCGGCGCGCCAGTTCGCGCGCGCCATCATCATGCCGAACCTGAAGCCGCCGGTCACGACGACGGAACAGGCTTTGGCCTATCGCGGCCGCATCCTGGAAGCGCTTGCCAAGTCGGGCGTCAATCCGGATTCGTTCACGCCCCTGATGACGCTGTACCTGACCGACAACACGCCCGCTGAAGAGATCGTGCGCGCGCATGAGTCGGGCCATGTCTACGCCGTCAAGCTGTATCCCGCCGGCGCCACGACCAACTCGGACGCAGGCGTGACCGATCTGCTGGGCAAATGCACGAAGGCGCTGGAAGCGTTGCAGAAATGCGGTATGCCGCTGTTGGTGCATGGCGAAGTGACGGATCCGTCGATTGACGTGTTCGATCGCGAAGCCATTTTCGTGGAGCGTGTGATGAAGCCGTTGCGGCGCGCCTTCCCCGCCCTGAAGGTCGTGTTCGAACACATCACGACCAAGGAAGGCGCGGAGTACGTTCGCGATGCGGAAGGTCCGATTGCCGCGACGATCACACCGCAGCACATGCTCTACAACCGCAATGCCATCTTCCAGGGCGGCGTGCGTCCCCACTGGTACTGCCTGCCGATTTTGAAGCGCGAGACGCACCGTCTTGCGCTGGTCAAGGCGGCGACCAGCGGCAGCCCGCGTTTTTTCCTGGGAACGGATAGCGCGCCGCACGCGCGCGGGCTGAAGGAACATGCCTGCGGCTGTGCTGGCTGCTACACCGCATTGCATGCCATGGAGCTTTATGCGACCGCGTTCGAGGCCGCCGGCAAGCTCGACAAGCTGGAAGGGTTTGCCAGCTTCCATGGGCCCGACTTCTACGGTCTGCCTCGCAATACCGGCACGTTGACGCTGTCGCGTGAGACCTATCAGGTCCCGGAAGAGTTGGCGTTCGGCAACACGACGCTGGTCCCACTGGCGGCCGGCGAGGCGCTGGCGTGGCGCGCTCACGTCTGAGGACGATCGCGGCTGGCGCCGCATGCAAATGAAAAAGGGGTGAGCGGCTGTGCCGTTCACCCCTTTTTTCCGCCGCGCGGACTATCTATATATAGCAGTCACGTCAAAGCGTGCCATCGCGCCGCGCTTCCAGCAGTTCCCAGCGCGCAAACTTCTCTTCGAGTTCGGTTTCCAGCTTGGCCAGTTCGCCGTTGATGCGGTCGACCTCGGCCGGCGCATCGCGGTAGAGGCTGCCGTCAGCAAGTTGGCCGGCCAATTCAGCTTGCTTCGCTTCGAGCGCGGCAATCGCGTCCGGCAG
Organism: Achromobacter sp. UBA5777; assembly: GCF_002418565.1. Lineage (NCBI taxonomy): Bacteria > Pseudomonadati > Pseudomonadota > Betaproteobacteria > Burkholderiales > Alcaligenaceae > Achromobacter > Achromobacter sp. UBA5777. The sequence goes on from NZ_DIEJ01000146.1 coordinate 4,252, forward strand.
GCCTTCGAGTTCGCGCAGGTCCCAGGCGTTGATCTTGCCAGCCTTCGCAGGCTTGGGCTTCGCCGCCTTTGCTCTTGCGGCACCGTCGTCAGCGGGTTTCGCTACTTTGTCGGCCTCAGTCTGCGGAGCGACAGGCGCCGGACGCTGTGCGACCCATTCGTCGTAACCGCCCACATAATCGCGCCAGTGGCCCTCGCCTTCGTAGGCGATGGTCTGCGTGACGACGTTGTTGAGGAAGGCGCGATCATGGCTGACGAGCAGCACAGTGCCGGCGTATTCCTGCAGCAGTTCTTCCAGCAGTTCCAGCGTTTCGATGTCCAGATCGTTCGTGGGCTCGTCCAGCACCAGCACGTTGGCCGGCCGGGCAAAGAGCCGCGCCAGCAGCAGGCGCGCGCGTTCGCCGCCCGAAAGGCTGCGCACGGGCGAACCGGCGCGCGCCGGCGAGAACAGGAAATCGCCCAGGTAGGTCATCACGTGCTTGCGCACGCCGCCGATCTCGACCCATTCGCTCCCCGGGCTGATGATGTCGACGAGCGAAGCGTTTTCGTCGAGCTGCGCGCGCATCTGGTCGAAGTAGGCGACGGCGACGTTGGTGCCCATGCGCGTCGCGCCGCTATCGGGTTGCAGTTCACCCAGGATGAGCTTGAGCAGGGTGGTCTTGCCCGCGCCGTTGGGGCCGATGATGCCGATACGGTCCCCGCGCAGAAGGGTTGTGGAATAGTCGTCGACCACGATCTTGTCGCCGAAGCGCTTGCTGACGTGTTCGAGTTCGGCCACGAGTTTGCCGGAGCGTTGGCCCTCAGCCAGCGCCAGCGACACGTTGCCCACGCGCTCGCGGCGTTCGGCGCGCTGCACGCGCAGGCTCTCCAGGCGGCGCACCCGGCCTTCATTGCGGGTGCGGCGGGCTTCCACGCCCTTGCGGATCCAGACTTCTTCCTGTGCCAGCAGTTTGTCGAAACGCGCCTGCTCGAGCCTTTCGGACTCGAGCCATTGGGCCTTGCGCTCCTGCCACTGCGAGAAGTTGCCCGGGAAGCTCAGGAGGCGTCCGCGATCGAGTTCGACGATGCGAGTGGTGACGGCGTCCAGGAACCGGCGATCGTGGGTGATGATGACTGCGGCGCCTTTCCAGGTGCGCAGCATCTCTTCAAGCCAGGCGATGCCTTCGAAGTCCAGATGGTTGGTGGGCTCGTCGAGCAGCAACAGATCCGGCTCGTCGATCAGGGCGCGGGCAAGCGCGACGCGCTTGCGCGTGCCGCCGGACAGCCCGGCGATCTGCACGTCGGCGGGCAGGCCCAGCTTTTCGATGACGGCGCGTGCGCGCGAGGGGCGCTGCCAGTCTTCGTGGTCGCCATCTGCATTGCATACGACATCAAAGACAGTGGCGTTGTCGTCGAGCTCGGGTTCTTGTTCGACGGTGGCCACTCGCAGGCTCGAGCTGCGCGAGATTGCGCCGTCGTCGGGCTGCGTGCGGCCGTCGAGCAGCCTGAGGAGCGAGGATTTCCCTGCGCCGTTGCGGCCGATGAGGCCGATGCGCTCGCCGGACTGGATGGCAAAGTCGGCGTGGTCCAGCAGCGGATGGTGCCCATATGCGAGCTGGACGTCGGTCAGGGTGATGAGAGTTTCGAGGGCCATGTAGTGTTGGTGTCTGCGGCATCTAAGCGGATCAGCGCGTATTGTCGCAGGAACCCGCCCCGACGTTCATGCGGGCGCCCCGGGGACAGAGCGGGCGGCTGTAATAGAATACGGACTGCAAGACGGGTCGGACGATCGCGGTGGGTGCAAGCCCATCGAGGAAGGTCCGGACTCCACAGGGCAGGGTAACGGCTAACGGCCGTCCGGTCGTGTCTTCGGGCATGGCTGAGGAATAGGACCACAGAGACGAGACTGCGGCGCGGGCGCGCTTTGCGCGCACTGATACGGCCATCTCCGTATTACGCCGTCCGGCAACGGGCGGCGGCATCGCAGGGTGAAACGCGGCAACCTCTATCCGGAGCAACATCAAATAGGCATGCGTGCGGCCTCACGGCCGTGAAGGGCGGCTCCGTCCGAGTATGCGGGTAGATGGCTAGAGCGGCTCAGCAATGATCCGCGCAGAGGAATGATCGTCCGCCAGGGCAACCTGGTGTACAGAATCCGGCCTATAGACCCGTCTTGCACTGAATACCCCCGGCGCGCGGATCTGGACGAGGCCGCGCGGCCGTCTGGCGCCCACCGCGCCAGTTCAATGCCACTTCCAGGGTCGCCCATCTGGCGGGAAGCCTCGCCAACTGGAAGGATCGACCAAGCCCCAGGCGGTAAACCGCAATCGTTAGGCGCTACTTCTGAAGTAGGACTTTTAGAGTATGTCGCAACCTCCTGATTTATTGGGAGGTTTTTCTTTTTGCGAATTTACAAGTTGATCTAAGTCCTTGTTGTGATTGAAAAAATTGCAACCGCTCGCTTGACCGCCCCTTTCCCATACCGTAGAGTGGGAAATAGTAGGAAATTGTGCAATTAAGTGGGGTAAAAGTGGTGTTTCAGGGAAGCAGCGCGCTCACGCTGGATGCCAAGGGACGGATCTCCATTCCGACCCGGCATCGTGACGCGCTCATGTCGCAGGCCGAAGGCCGGCTGACCCTGACCCGCCACCCCGACGGCTGCCTGCTGGTGTACCCGCGACCGGAATGGGAAAAGAAGCGCGAGCAGATCGCGGCTTTTCCGATGACGGCCCGCGCGCTGCAGCGGCTGTTGCTGGGCAACGCTCAGGACGTGGAACTGGACGGCTCCGGCCGGGTCCTGATCGCTCCTGAACTGCGCAACGCTTCCGGTATGACGCGCGATGTGATGCTGCTCGGTCTGGGCTCTCACTTCGAGCTGTGGGACGCCGCTACCCTGGCCAGCCGAGAGGCTGAAGACTTGGCCAAGGGTATGCCGGACGTGTTGAACCAGTTTTCGTTCTGAAAGAGTTATGGAATTCGAACATCGGCCCGTCCTCCTGGCGCCGACGGTGGACGCGCTTTTGCTGCCCGGTTTCGGCGGCAAGGGCGCGGCACGGTCGCAGCCGCAGGATGGGCAGGATGTGGCTACGCGAATCGAAAGTGGCGTCTTTGTCGACGGCACGTTCGGACGGGGTGGCCACAGCCGAGAATTGCTTGGCCGGCTGGGCAAGCAAGCCCGGCTGATCGTGTTTGACAAGGACCCGCAGGCCATCGCGGTTGCCAACGCCCTGGCGGCCGAGGATGCGCGGGTCACGGTGGTGCATGGGGGCTTTGCCACCATGGCCGAAGAATTGGAGCAGCGCGGCATCGGCAAGGTCGATGGCGTGATGCTGGATCTGGGCGTTTCCTCGCCTCAGATCGACGATGCCGAGCGCGGCTTCTCGTTCATGCGAGACGGCCCGCTCGATATGCGGATGGACACCACTCGTGGTCCCACGGTGGCGGATTGGCTGGCGCAAGCCAGTGTGGATGAGATGCGGGAGGTCATAGCGGATTATGGCGAAGAACGGTTTGCTTTTCAGGTTGCAAAGGCGATTGCTGCTCGCCGCGCAACAAGGCCGCTGCGCACCACGCTCGAGCTTGCCGAGTGCGTCGCCAGCGCCGTCCGCACGCGCGAAAAGGGGCAACATCCGGCCACACGCACCTTTCAAGCTTTACGGATTTACATCAATCGGGAACTCGAAGAGCTCGCGCGCACCCTCGCGTCAGCTTTAGACCTGCTTGCCCCGGGGGGGAGGTTGGCGGTGATCAGCTTTCATTCACTTGAAGACCGCATGGTCAAGCAGTGCATCGCGGCGGCGGCCAGGCCGGCTGCTGCGCATGCACGCCTGCCCCTGCGCGAAAGCGAAATGCCCCAACCCGTTGTGCGATCCCTGGGCAAGGTCGTGGCCGAGGACGACGAAGTCTCGTCCAACGCCCGCGCCCGTTCCGCCATCCTGCGCGCGGCTGAACGTACGGAAACGCCGCTGCCTGCTGAGGGCGGCTTTGCGTTTGTGAAGATCGGCTCGCTGCCCGGCAGCGACCTCGCCCCGCCGCCCCGGCGTGGCGGCAAGGGAGGGCGCCGCTGATGGGTCGCGTCAATCTGATCGTTGCGGCTTTGCTGATGCTGTCGGCCATTTCCCTGGTCACCAGCCGGTATCAGTCGCGCCAGCTCTTCGTGGAGCTGGGCCGCGATCAGGCGCATGCGCGCGACCTCGAAACCAACTGGCGGCGCCTGCAGCTTGAGCGCGCCGAGCTGGCCCGCAATGCGCGGGTCGATGCCATTGCGCGCGACGGTCTGAAGATGATCCCCATCGTTCCCGACCGCACGCTCTATATGAATCAGGCGCCCGTGCCCGCGGCCGCCGGAGGCACGCAATGAAGCGCGTGCCGTTCTTCGACAATCCTGTGCTGCGCGGAAGCTTGCCTACGTGGCGCGCCCGCTTGGTTCTGATTCTGCTGTTTGGCGGTTTCACTGTGCTGGCCGGCCGCGCGCTGTTCCTGCAAGGATTGTCGACGGAATTCCTGCAGCAGCAGGGCGAGCGCCGCTACGAGCGCACGCTGACGCTGGCCGCCACGCGCGGCAAGATCATGGATCGCAATGGTGCGGTGCTGGCCTCGAGTGTGCCGGCGCGCGCCATCTGGGCGATTCCCGAAGACGTGAAACAGGCCACGCCCGCGCAGCTGGATTCGCTGGCCAAGCTGCTGGACACGCCCGCGGGCGATCTGCGCCGCCGCCTCGTCGACGAGGACAAGAACTTCGTGTACCTGAAGCGCCAGGTCTCGATGGACGTGGCCGACAAGATCAAGCAGCTGGGCTTGCCGGGCGTGCACCAGCAGCCCGAAACCCGCCGCTACTACCCGGACGGCGACGTGATGGCCCACGTGGTGGGCTTCAACAGTGTCGAAGACCAGGGGCAGGAGGGCGTCGAGCTGACGTTCAACCAGCAACTGTCGGGCCGACCGGGAAGCCGCCGTGTCATCAAAGATCGGCTGGGCCGCGTCATCGAAGACGTGCAGGCCGTCACGTTGCCGGTTGATGGCCGGGACTTGCGCCTGTCCATCGACACGCGCCTGCAGTACCTGGTGTTCAAGGAACTGAAGGACGCCATGGACAAGCACCGCGCCAAGGGCGCGACGGCCGTGGTGGTGGATGTGCACACGGGCGAGATCCTGGCGCTGGCCAACGTGCCGACCTTCGATCCGAACAACCGCGAAACCTTCCATGGCGCCAACCTGCGCAACCAGGCGATCACGGATACGTTCGAGCCGGGCTCCATCATGAAGCCCTTTACCGCCGCGCTGGCGCTGGACCTGGGCCGCATCAGCACGTCGACCCAGTTCGAGACGGGCAACGGCCGGTTCACGTATCAGGGCAGCACGATCAGCGACGTGAGCCGCAACGGCACGCTGGACGTCGCGGGCGTGCTGCGCAAGTCCAGCAACATCGGCATGACGATGATCTCCGAGAAGCTGGAATCCCGTGAAATGTGGGACCGCTTCACCGAATTGGGTCTCGGCCAGGCGCCGCAGGTGGGATTTCCCGGCGCCGCGCCCGGCCGTCTGCGTCCGTGGGAACGCTGGCGCCTGATCGAAAAGGCCACGATGGCCTACGGCTACGGCCTGTCCGTGTCGCTGCTGCAAGTGGCGCGCGCCTATACCGTCTTCGCACGTAATGGCGACATGGTGTCGCTGACCCTGGTCAAGCGCGACAGCGATCCGACCAGCGTCAAGATCTATACGCCCAAGACGACCGCGCTGGTGCGCGCCATGCTGGAGGCCGCCACCGGCCCCGATGGCACCAAGGCCGCGCAGGTGCAGGGTTATCGCGTGGCGGGCAAGAGCGGCACCGCGCGCAAGATCGTGGACGGCAAGTACAGCACGCAACGTTACCGCAGCTCGTATGTGGGTTTTGCCCCGGTGTCGGATCCCAAGATCGTGGTGGCCGTGTCCATCGACGAACCGACGATCGGCGGCTATTACGGCGGCGCAATTGCCGCGCCCGTGTTCTCCCATATCGTGGGGGGGAGCCTGAGGCTGATGGGGGTGCGGCCCGACGCACCGTTTGAATCCACGATTGTTGCTGGTATCAAGGAGCCAGGCAGATGAGCGCCAACGGCTTCCTCTCTTCTCCTGCCGCCACGGTTGCCGAGACCGTGGCGTGGTTGCATGAGCGCGTGTCGTTGACCGCGCATCTCAAGCTGGACTCGCGCGACATCGAGCCGGGCGACGTGTTCGTTGCTTGCCCGGGACTGTCGAGCGACGGCCGTCTCTATATAGATAAGGCGTTGGCGCTGGGCGCCAGCGCAGTGCTTTTCGAAGCGCCTGCCAACGATGCCGTGCAAGCTGCGTCGGCCGGCACGCCCATGCTTGCCGTGACCGGCCTGCGCGCGCTGCTGGGCGAACTGGGCGACACCTGGTATGGCCGTCCGTCGGCGGCGCTGGCCGTGGTTGCGGTGACCGGCACCAACGGCAAGACGTCGTCGGTGCAATGGATTGCCCACGCACTGAGCCGCAACGACAAGGCTTGCGGCACCATCGGCACGCTGGGCGCCGTGCTGCCCGACGGCCAGACGCTGGGCGGCAGCCTGACGACGCCGGATGTGCTGACTGTGCACCGCACGCTGGCCGCGATGCGCGACGCTGGCGCGAAGGCCGTGGCCATGGAGGCGTCGTCGATCGGCATCGAGCAAGGCCGCATGGATGGCGTGCGCGTGGCGCTCGCCGCCTTCACGAATCTGACCCGCGACCATCTGGACTACCACGTCACGATGGAACGCTACGAAGAAGCCAAGGCGCGCCTTTTCCGTTGGCCCGGCCTGACCGCCGCGGTGATCAACGCCGACGATGAGGCAGGGCGCCGGATGCTGGCCAGCCTGCCGGACGGCGTGACGCCGATGGGTTACAGCCTGAGCGACGATCCTGAGATTCCGGCCGCGATGCGTGCGCGCGACCTGCAGGCAACGTCGCAAGGCCAGATCTTTACGCTGGTGTCGCCGCATGGCGAAGCCCAGATCGTGACGCGTCTCTTGGGGGCGCACAACGTGTCGAACCTGCTGCTGGTGGCGGGCGTGCTGTACAAGCTGGGCCTGCCATTCGCGCAGATTGCGCGTGAACTGGCGGCGACGGATCCCGTCGATGGCCGTTTGCAGACCGTGGAACCGGCGGTGAGCTTGCCAGCGCATACGGCGCGCGGTCCGCTCGTGGTGGTGGACTACGCGCATACGCCGGACGCGCTGTCCCGCGCGCTGTTGGCACTGCGTGCCGTGGCCACGGCACGTTCCGGCCGTCTGATCTGCCTGTTCGGCTGCGGCGGTGAGCGGGATCCGGGCAAGCGTCCGGTGATGGGCGCCATCGCCGCGGAGCTGGCCGACCACGTGGTGGTGTCCAGCGACAACCCGCGCACCGAAGCGCCCGAGGCGATCGTCCAGCAGATCCTGGCCGGCGTGCCCGAAGCGGCGCATGCCGACGTGCAGGTCGATCGCGCGCGCGCCATCCTGCAGACCATCTGGGCGGCGTCGCCGGAAGACGTGGTGCTGCTGGCCGGCAAGGGTCACGAAACCTATCAGGACATTGGCGGCGAGAAGCTGCCTTTCGACGATCGTGAATGGGCGCGCGTGGCGTTGCTGCTGCAGCAGACGCCGGGCGTGTCCACCGATACGCGCCGCATCGGGGAAGGCGAACTCTTCGTCGCACTGGTGGGCGAAAATTTCGACGCGCACGACTACCTGGATCAGGCGGCTTCGCGCGGCGCTTGCGCGGCGCTCGTCGCCCACCGTGTCGCCGATGCCGGATTGCCGCAGCTTGTCGTGGGCGATACGCGCGTGGCGCTGACGCGCATCGGCGCCGCCTGGCGGGCCCGGTTCGTGCTGCCCGTGGTGGCGGTGACCGGCAGCAACGGCAAGACGACCACCAAGGAAATGATCTCCGCGATGCTCGCCGAATGGCAGGGCGACGCGGGGCGCCTGGCCACGGCCGGCAACCTGAACAACGACATCGGCGTGCCGCTGACCTTGCTGCGCCTGCGCGCGGGTCATCGCGCCGCCGTGTTCGAGCTGGGCATGAACCATCCCGGTGAAATCGCGCAGCTTGCCGCCATTGCCGCGCCTACCGTGGCGCTGGTCACGAATGCGCAGCGCGAGCACCAGGAATTCATGCACACCGTCGAAGCGGTCGCGCATGAGAACGGCGCCGCGATCGCCGCACTGCCGGCCGATGGCGTCGCCGTGTATCCCGGAGACGAACTCTACGCGGCCATCTGGGAAGCGTTGGCCGCGCCCCGCCGCGTGCTGCGGTTTGGCCTGCAGCCCGGCCTGGACGTCTACGCGGAACAGATCATCGCGGAAGTGGACGCCACGCGCTGCCGTGTCGTGACGCCGGTCGGCGTTGCCGATCTGACGCTGCCGGTGGCGGGGTTGCACAACCTGCGCAACGCGCTGGCCGCCATCGCCAGCGCCATTGCCGCGGGCGTGCCGCTCGAGATCGCGGTGCGTGCGCTGGCAGGATTCAGCCCGGTGGCTGGCCGCATGCAGCACAAGCGAATGAGTGACGGAACGCTGCTCATCGATGACACCTACAATGCCAACCCCGATTCGGTACGCGCCGCGATTGATGTGCTTGCGCGCATCGGTGGCACGCGCGCCCTAGTCCTGGGCGACATGGGCGAAGTCGGGGACAACGGCCCCGCCATGCACGTCGAGGTGGGCAATTACGCGCGCGAGCATGGGCTCGACGCATTCATCACGCTAGGCGAAGCCAGCCGGGCGGCAGCTGCCGCATTCGGCGCTGGCGCGCACGCCTGCGCATCGGTAGACGAAGTCGTTGCCGCCTTGCGCGGCTTGCGCCCGTCCTGCGTATTGGTAAAAGGATCGCGCTTTATGCGCATGGAGCGGGTAGTGACGGCTTTTTCTTTGAATGACGGTTCGGCAGCCGCAGGGCAGGGAGAGCAGCATGCTGCTTGAGATCGCCCGCCTGCTTTCCGACGATGTGCGCGCGCTGGGCGTGTTCGAATACATCACACTGCGCGCCGTGCTGGCGTGCGCGACGGCGCTGGTGATCGGCCTGGTGGCCGGTCCGCGCGTCATCCGCAAGCTGACCGAAATGAAGATCGGCCAGGCCGTGCGCACCTACGGTCCCGAATCGCATCTGGTCAAGACCGGCACGCCGACCATGGGCGGCGTGCTGATCCTGATCTCCATCGCCATCAGCACCTTGCTGTGGGCGGATTGGACGAATCGCTTCGTGTGGGTCGTACTGCTGGTGACCTTCGGGTTTGGCTGGATCGGCTGGCGTGACGACTACCGCAAGGTGGTCTATCGCGATCCCGAAGGCATGCCTGCGCGTCAAAAATTCTTCTGGCAAGCCACCATCGGCATGGTGGCCGCGGTGTATCTGGCGTTCGCGGTGTCCGCGCCCGCCAACACCGAGTTGTGGCCTCTGTTCAAGGCCTGGGTGGGCAGCGGCTTCACGATGGCGCTGCCGACGCGCGCCGACCTGATCGTTCCGTTCTTCAAGACGGTGAGCTATCCGCTGGGCGTGCTGGGTTTCGTGGCGCTGACCTGGGCCGTGATCGTCGGCACCAGCAACGCCGTGAACCTGACCGATGGGCTGGATGGCCTGGCCATCATGCCCACCGTGATGGTCGGCAGCGCGCTGGGCATCTTCGCCTACGTGGTCGGCCGCGTGGACTATTCGAAGTACCTGCTGTTTCCGTACATTCCCGGCGCATCGGAATTGATGGTGCTGTGCGCGGCCATCGGGGGCGCGGGGCTCGCATTTTTATGGTTCAACGCGTATCCGGCACAAGTGTTCATGGGCGACGTTGGCGCGCTCGCGTTGGGCGGCGCATTGGGCACGATTGCGGTCATCGTGCGCCAGGAAATCGTGCTGTTCATCATGGGTGGCGTGTTCGTCGTCGAGACGCTTTCGGTGATGATCCAGGTGACCTGGTTCAAGTACACGAAGCGACGTTATGGAACAGGTCGACGCATTTTCCGAATGGCCCCGTTGCATCATCACTTTGAAGTGGGCGGCTGGAAGGAAACCCAGGTGGTCGTGCGTTTCTGGATCATCAGCATGATGCTGGTGCTGATTGGCCTCTCTACGCTGAAGTTGCGATGAACATGATGGAAACCTCCCGCGCTGACGCGCCGCTCGTGCTGATCCTCGGATTGGGCGAGACGGGTGTCGCCGCCGCACGCTGGTGCGCTCGCCTGGGCGCCCGCCTGCGCGTGGCCGACACGCGCGCGGAACCGGGAGGCCTGGCCGCGCTGCGCGAAGCGTTGGCGCAAAACGAAGTGGAATACCGGCTGGGCTGCGACGAGTCGTTTGCCGCCGATCTGCTGGACGGCGTGTCGCAGGTCGTGCTGAGCCCGGGGCTGGCGCCCACGCAGGCGCCCGCCGCCGACGTGCTGCGCGAGGCCGAGGCTCGCGGCATTGAAATCGTCGGCGAGATCGAACTGTTCGCCCGCGCGCTGGCGAATCTGGCCGCCGAGCGCGAGTATCACCCGCGTCTGTTGGCCGTGACCGGCACCAATGGCAAGACCACCGTCACCGCGCTGACCCGGCAACTGGTCGAAGCCAGCGGGCTGACGGTCATCGCTGCGGGCAACATCAGCCCTGCGGCGCTGTCCGCGCTGATGGACGTGCTGGACACGGACGCGCTGCCGCAGGTGTGGGTGCTTGAACTGTCCAGCTTCCAGCTTGAAACGACGCGCACGCTGATGGCGGATGCGGCCGTCGTGCTGAACGTAACCCAGGATCACCTGGACTGGCACGGCGGCATGCAGGCCTACGCCGATGCGAAGGGCCGCCTATTGAAGATGGCGCGCATCGCCATCGTCAATCGCGACGATCCGCTGACCGTCGATATGGTGTCGTCGCTGAACGCCATGAACGTGCGCAGCTTCGGCCGCGATGTGCCTGAGCTGGTGGGCGACATGGGCCTCGAACTGGGACAAGGCGTGGCGTGGCTGACGGCTTGCGAGTCCAACGATTTCGACGAGCCCGCCCCGCCCACGCGACGCAAGAAGGATGCGCCCGAACCGGTGCGCGCCAAGGGCCGCATGAGCCGCCTCATGCCCGTGGACGCGTTGCGCATCCGCGGTATCCACAACGCGCTGAACGCGCTAGCTGCGTTGCAGCTTGCCCGCTGCCTGGATCTGGGCTGGGGCGCCATGCTGCGCGCGCTGCGCGACTACGCGGGCGAGCCGCATCGCGCCGCCTTCGTGCGCACGATCGGCGGCGTGGACTACATCAATGACAGCAAGGGCACCAACGTGGGCGCCACCGTGGCCGCGCTGGAAGGCCTGGGTCAGCCCGTGGTGTTGATCGCCGGCGGCCAGGGCAAAGGCCAGGATTTTTCGCCGTTGATTCCCGTCGTCTCGCGCCATGCGCGCGCGGTGATGCTGATCGGCCTGGACGGCCCGGAGATCGGCCGCGTGCTGGAGCCGACCGGCGTCAAGTGCCTGACTGTCGAGACCTTGCGCGACGCCGTGCGCGGTGCGGCCGAACTGGCGCAGCCGGGCGACGCCGTGCTGCTGTCGCCGGCGTGCGCCAGCCTGGACATGTTCCGCAATTACCCGCATCGCGGGCAGGTGTTCGTGGAAGAGGTCGAAGACCTGGCCCGCGATCGTGGAGAGGTGGCATGAACCGCATCGCCGCCTCCTGGGCGAATTCCGTGGCGCGTGGCGCCGAGGCCGCACAATGAGCCTGATCGCCGACCTGACCGCCAGCGTCAATGCCGTACGGCCGGGCCGTACCCGCATGCGCAACTTCGACATGCCGCTCGTGATTGCGGCGTCGACGTTGCTGCTGCTCGGCCTGCTGATGGTGTATTCGGCATCGATCGCGCTGGCCGACGGCCCGCGTTATGCGTCCTATGGCCGCTATTACTTCGTGATCCGCCACGGTCTCTTCGTGAGCGCGGGTCTGCTCGGCGCCGCCGTGGTGCTGTCGATTCCCATCCGGGTCTGGCAGCGCCTGGCCGTGCCGCTGTTCGTGGTGACGATGGTGTTGCTGGTTGCGGTGCTGATTCCGGGCATCGGCCGCGAAGTCAACGGCGCGCACCGCTGGATCCCGCTGGGTCCGCTGAATTTCCAGCCTTCCGAACTGATGAAGCTTGCCGCCTTGCTGTACGCGGCCGACTACACCGTGCGCAAGCAGGAGCACATGCAGGCCTTTGCCCGCGGCTTCCTGCCGATGGCGTTTGCGCTGGCCGGCGTCGGCATGCTGCTGCTGCTCGAGCCCGACCTGGGCGCGTTCATGGTGATCGTGGCCATCGCCATCGGCATCCTGTTCCTGGGCGGCATCAACGGCAAGTATTTCAGCAGCTTGCTCGCCGTGCTGGTGGGCACGTTCCTGATGCTGATCTGGCTGTCGCCATGGCGTCGTGCGCGGCTGTTCGCGTATCTGGATCCCTGGAACGAAGACAACGCCTACGGCAGCGCGTACCAGCTGTCGCACTCGCTGATTGCGCTGGGTCGCGGCGAATGGTTCGGCGTGGGCCTGGGCGCCAGCGTCGAAAAGCTGCATTACCTGCCCGAGGCGCACACCGACTTCCTGATGGCGGTGGTGGGCGAGGAGCTGGGCTTTGCCGGCGTCATGCTGGTGATCACGCTGTTCGCCATCATCGTCTACCGCGGTTTCGACATCGGCCGTCAGGCCATCGCCATGGAACGCACGTTCGCCGGCCTGGTCGCGCACGGCGTGGCCATGTGGTTCGGCGTGCAGTCGTTCATCAACATGGGCGTGTGCCTGGGCCTGCTGCCCACCAAGGGCCTGACGTTGCCGCTGATGAGCTACGGCGGATCGGGCGTGGTGATGAACCTGTGCGCGCTGGCGATGCTGATCCGGGTCGACGTGGAAAACCGCATCATGATGCGCGGGGGACGGGTATGACCGCCGCTCGCACGATCCTGATCATGGCCGGCGGCACCGGCGGCCACATCATGCCGGGTCTCGCCGTGGCCGATGTGTTGCGCGACCGTGGCTGGCGCGTGCTGTGGCTGGGCAATCCCGAAAAGATGGAAGGCCGCCTCGTGCCGCCGCGCGGCATTGAACTGGTGCCGCTGCGCTTTCAGGGCGTGCGCGGCAAGGGCGCGTCCGCGTTGCTGAAACTGCCGTTCCTGCTGCTGCGCGCGTTCGCGCAAGCGTGGTCGCGGCTGTCCGACGTGCGTCCCGACGTGGTGTTGGGCATGGGTGGCTACGTGGCGTTTCCGGGTGGCGTGATCGCGGCGCTGCGCGGCACGCCGCTGGTCGTGCACGAACAGAATGCCGTCGCCGGCACCGCCAACAAGTGCCTGGCGAAGATGTCGCGCCGCGTGCTGAGTGGATTTCCCGGCGTGCTTCCCAAGGGCGAAGCCATGGGCAACCCGGTGCGCGCCGATCTGTGCGCCTTGCCGGATCCCGCCGAACGCTATGCCGGCCGCACCGGCCCGCTGCGCGTGCTGGTGGTGGGCGGCAGCCTGGGGGCGCAAGCCTTGAACACCACCGTGCCGCAGGCGTTGGCGCGTCTGCCGCTCGAGAACCGGCCGACGGTCGTCCACCAGGCCGGTGAACAACATTTGCCGGCGCTGCAACAGGCCTACGCCCAGGCGGGCGTGCAGGCCGATTGCCGCGCTTTCATCGACGACATGGCGGGCGCCATGGCCGACGCCGATCTGCTGATCTGCCGCGCAGGCGCCATGACGGTGTCCGAAGTGGCGGCTGCCGGCGTCGCGGCGCTGTTCGTTCCGTTCCCCCACGCCATCGATGACCACCAGACTGCCAACGCGCGCTTCCTGAGCGACGCGCAGGCCGCATGGCTGCAGCCGCAGACCGCCCTGACGCCCGAGTGGCTGGCGGACTGGCTTAGCCAGCGCACCCGACAAGAACTCGAGGCTGTCGCCGTCCGGGCCCGCGCGCATGCGCGTCCCGACGCGGCCGCCCATATCGCCGACGTCTGTGAACAAGCAGCGGGGCGTTCATCATGAAACACAGAATTCAACATATCCATTTTGTAGGCATCGGCGGTTCGGGCATGAGCGGCATTGCCGAAGTGCTGCTGAACCTGGGCTACGACATCAGCGGTTCCGACCTGAACGAGTCGGCGGTGACGCGCCGCCTGGCCGGCCTGGGCGTGAAGATCGCGATCGGCCATGCCGCCAGCAACGTCACGGGCGCCAGCGCCATCGTCACCTCCACCGCGGTGGCGGGCGACAACCCCGAAGTGATCGCGGCGCGCTCGGCGCGTATCCCGGTGGTGCCGCGCGCCATCATGCTGGCCGAACTGATGCGCTTGAAGCGCGGTATCGCCGTGGCCGGCACGCACGGCAAGACCACCACGACCAGCCTGGTCGCCAGCGTGCTGGCGGCGGGCGACCTGGACCCCACGTTCGTCATCGGCGGCCGGCTGAATTCGGCCGGCGCCAATGCGCGGCTGGGGCAGGGTGACTACATCGTGGTCGAGGCCGACGAGTCGGACGCCTCGTTCCTGAACCTGCTGCCCGTGATGGCCATCGTGACCAATATCGATGCCGATCACATGGACACCTACGGGCACGACGTGGCGCGGCTCAAGAGCGCGTTCATCGAGTTCACGCAGCGCCTGCCGTTCTACGGCAGCGCCGTGCTGTGCTCGGACGACGCCAATGTGCGCGAGATCATGCCGTTCGTGTCGCGTCCCATCACGACCTACGGCCTGAACGAGGAAGCGCAGGTGCGCGCATATGAGGTGCAGCCTGACGGCACGCGCATGCGCTTCAACGTGCAGCGCACTCACCGCGACACGCTGTTGCCGCCCCTGAACGTCGAACTGAATCTGCCCGGCCTGCATAACGTGCGCAACGCGCTGGCCGCGATCGCCGTGGCGACCGAGCTGGGCGTGTCCGACGCCGCCATCTGCGAGGCGCTGCGCGCGTTCAAGGGCGTGGGCCGCCGCTTCACGCAGACGGGCGAATTCCCGGTGCCGGCCAACCATGGCGGCGGCACGTTCACGGTGATTGACGATTACGGCCACCATCCCGTCGAAATGTCGGCAACGCTGGCTGCGGCGCGCGGCGCCTGGCCCGACCGCCGCATCGTGCTGGCCTTCCAGCCGCACCGCTACACGCGGACGCGCGATTGCTTCGAGGATTTCGTGCGCGTGCTGGGCACGGCCGACGCCGTCCTGCTGACCGAGGTCTATGCCGCTGGCGAACCGCCGCTGGTCGCCGCTGACGGACGTGCCCTGTCGCGCGCGCTGCGCGTGGCGGGCAAGGTCGAGCCGGTGTTCGTGGAAGACGTGGCGGAGCTGCCGCAGACGGTTGTGGATTTCGTGCGCGATGGCGACGTCGTCATCGTGATGGGGGCGGGTTCGATCAGCAAGGTCTCCGCCCAGGTGGGAGAGCTGGCATGAGCAAGCAATTCGGCAAGGTGGGTGTGTTGTACGGCGGCCGGTCCGCCGAACGTGAAGTCTCGCTCATGTCCGGCAAGGGCGTGCACGAGGCGCTGACCAGCGCCGGCGTGGACGCGCACCTGTTCGACACCGGCGAGCGCAGTCTTGCCGAACTGGCCGATCAAGGCTTTGACCGCGTGTTTATCGCGCTGCACGGCCGTTACGGCGAAGACGGCACCCTGCAGGGCGCGCTGGAACTGTTGGGCATTCCTTACACCGGCAGCGGCCCGATGGCCTCGGCGCTGGCCATGGACAAGACCATGACCAAGCGCATCTGGCTGCAGCATGGCCTGCCCACGCCCGACTTTGAAGTGCTGGACGCCGATACCGAACTGCGCCTGGTCCCCGACCGCCTGCAACTGCCGCTGATCATCAAGCCGCCGCACGAGGGCTCGACCGTAGGCATCACCAAGGTCGTCGGCTACTCCGACATGAAGGAAGCCTACGCCGCCGCCGCGCAGTACGACAGCGAGGTCCTGGCCGAGCAGTTCATCACGGGGCGAGAGCTGACCGTGGCAGTCCTGGGCTCGGGCAAGGCGGCGCGCGCGCTGCCGGTGATCGAGATCGCGGCGCCGGGCGGCAACTACGACTACGAACACAAGTATTTCTCCGACGACACGCAGTATTTCTGCCCGGCCGCCTTGCCTGCGGACGTCGCTGAAGAAGTCGCGCGGATTGCCGTCAAGGCGTATCAGACGCTGGGCTGCGAAGGCTGGGGGCGCGCGGATTTCATCCTCGATGCCGACAACCGGCCCTGGCTGCTTGAAATGAATACCTC
This sequence comes from Achromobacter sp. UBA5777, assembly GCF_002418565.1. Taxonomy (NCBI): domain Bacteria; kingdom Pseudomonadati; phylum Pseudomonadota; class Betaproteobacteria; order Burkholderiales; family Alcaligenaceae; genus Achromobacter; species Achromobacter sp. UBA5777. Next base: position 20,399 of record NZ_DIEJ01000146.1, read on the forward strand.
GCCCGGCATGACCGGCCACTCCCTGGTGCCCATGGCCGCGAAGGCCGTGGGGATCAGCTATGCAGAATTGTGCGTGGCCATCCTGTCCGAGGCCTCGTGCAAGGTGCACGGCCACGCCCGCAACGCTTGACCTGGATACTCCGTGTGGAACGACGCTCGTACTACCAACCTGATCGCCAACACGCTCGCCGTGCTGGCGGTTGCCGCCATGCTCATCGCGGGCGTGGTGTGGGTGGCGCAGCGTCCGTATTTCACGCTGTCGGCGATCGAGCTGGAATCGATGCCGGACACCGAACTTCACTACGTGTCGACGGGCGCCGTGCGATCGGCGATCGCGGGCCGCGTGAAGGGCAACTTCTTCACGGTGGACCTGGACGACGCGCGCGAGATCTTCGAATCGGTGCCGTGGGTCCGGCATGCCACCGTGCGGCGGATCTGGCCGAACGTGCTGCGCGTGCGCATCGAGGAACAGCAGCCTCTGGCGCTGTGGAACGAGAACCAGATGATCAACACCTGGGGCGAGGCGTTCACGGCCAACACGGGCGAGGTGGACGACGACACGGTGCTGCCGCATTTCTCCGGGCCCGACGGCACGGAAGCGCTGGTCGTGCAGCGCTACGCCGAGTTGGCGCGCTGGTTCGCGCCGCTGGACATGCATGTGGAACAGTTGGAACTGAGCCCGCGCTACGCCTGGCGCGTCGTGCTTTCCAACGGCATGCTGCTGGACCTGGGCCGCGATCCGGGCGCCGATGCGCCGGATCCGCACGGCCTGCCCGGCGCCTTGCCGTTCGCGGCTCGTATTCAACGCTTTGTGCAGGCGTGGCCCACCGTGTCGGGGCGCCTGGTAGGGCGCACCGTCACGCAGGCCGACCTGCGCTATCCGAATGGTTTCGCCCTGGCGCTGGCCCCGTTGCCCGCGTCGGAAACCAAATCCAAATCCACACCGAAACCTCCCAAGAAACGCTAACGCCATGACCCGTGACATCAAGGACCTTATCGTCGCCCTCGATATCGGCACCAGCAAGGTGGTGGCTGTGGTGGCTGAAATCCTGCCTGAAGGCCGCTTCGAGGTGCTAGGCCTGGGCCAGCACGAATCGCGCGGCATGCGCAAGGGCGTGGTCGTCAACATCGAGACCACTGTGAATTCCATTCAGCGCGCGCTTGAAGAAGCCGAGCTGATGGCAGATTGCAAGATTCGAGACGTCTACACCGGCATTGCCGGCAGCCATATCCGCAGCTTCAATTCCAGCGGCATGGTCGCCGTGAAGGACAAGGAAGTCACCGCCACCGACGTCGCCCGCGTCATCGAGACCGCCAAGGCGGTGAACATCCCGACGGACCAGCAGGTGTTGCACGTGCTGACGCAGGAGTTCATCGTCGACGGCCAGGAAGACATCCGCGAGCCCATCGGGATGAGCGGCCTGCGCCTGGAAGTGCGCGTGCATATCGTGACCGGCGCCGTCAGCGCCGCGCAGAACATCGTCAAGTGCGTGCGCCGCTGCGGCCTGGAAGTGCAGGACCTGATCCTGCAGCCGCTCGCCTCCAGCCTGGCCGTGCTGACTGCCGACGAAAAGGAGCTGGGCGTCGTTCTCGTCGACATCGGCGGGGGCACGACCGACGTTGCCATCTTCACCGGCGGCGCGATCCGCCACACCGCCGTGCTGCCCATCGCCGGCGATCAGATCACCAACGACATCGCGGCGATGCTGCGCACACCCACGCCCGATGCCGAAGAAATCAAGCTGCGCTACGGCGTCGCCAAGCAGGTGCTGGCCAGCCCGGACGAGTCCGTGGAAGTGCCGGGCCTGGGCGACCGCGGCCCGCGCCAGGTCAAGCGCCAGGCGCTGGGCGCCGTGATCGAGCCACGTGTCGAAGAACTGTTCACGCTGGTGCAGCAGGTGGTGCGCGATTCCGGCTACGAGGACCTGCTGGCTTCCGGCGTGGTCCTGACCGGCGGATCCGCGCAACTGCCCGGCATGATCGAACTGGCCGAGGACGTGTTCCTCAAGCCGGTTCGCGTGGCGGTGCCCGAGTATGAAGGCAGCCTTGCCGACGTGATGCGCAATCCGCGCTTCTCGACGGTGATGGGGCTGCTGCAGGAAGCACGCATGCAGCGTGTGCGTGGCCGCAAGGTGGCTGCGCAGACGGGCAACTTCAAGAGTCTGCTTGCGCGCATGAAAGAGTGGTTCATGAATTAAAGGGTGCAGGTTGGGGCCTGCTCCTTGGTGCGAACCGCGGCAGTCTAGCGGGGAGCGCCAGAAAGAGGAGGCGTCTCAAACCCGTAGCGGGCCTATGTAGCCGGCGTCGGCTTTGAGGCGATTCACAAAAGATAGGTTGTCGGGGAATTTTTGTGATTTGCAAATTCGGACTTGTGAGGGAGTCATCATGATGAACTTTGAGATGCTTGAGAACAACACCAAAGGGACCGTAATCAAGGTCGTTGGTGTGGGTGGTGCGGGCGGCAATGCCGTGGCGCACATGATTCGCAGCGGTGTGCACGGCGTGGATTTCATCTGCGCCAATACCGATGCGCAAGCGCTGGCGGCAACCAATGCGCCGGTGCAGATCCGCCTGGGCCGTACCGGTCTGGGCGCGGGCGCCAAGCCCGAGCAGGGACGCGCGTCGGCGGAAACCGCGCGTGAGGAAATCCGTGCCGCGCTGAACGGCGCGCACATGGTCTTCATCACCGCGGGCATGGGCGGCGGCACCGGTACCGGTGCAGGTCCGGTCGTGGCTGAGGTGGCGAAGGAGCTGGGCATCCTGACCGTGGGCGTGGTCACCAAGCCCTTCACCTTTGAAGGTAACAAGCGCCTGAAGATGGCCGAGGACGGTATCTCGGAACTGGCCAAGCACGTGCATTCGCTCATCGTGGTGCTCAACGAGAACCTCTATGAACTGATGGATGAGGACGCGACGCAGGAAGACTGCTTCCGTTCGGCCGACGACATCCTGCACAATGCGTGCGCGGGTATCGCCGAAATCATCAACGTCGAAGGCAACGTCAACGTCGACTTCGAAGACGTGAAGACGATCATGGGTGAGCAGGGCCAGGCCATGATGGGCACGGCGTCGGCATCGGGCGCGGATCGCGCACGCGTTGCCGCCGAGCACGCCATTGCTTGCCCGCTGCTGGAAGGCGTGGATCTGAACGGCGCGCGCGGCGTGCTGGTCAACATCACCGCCAGCCGCTCGCTGAAGATGCGCGAAACGCGCGAAATCATGGAAACGATCCGCAGCTACGCTTCGGACGACGCGACCGTGATCTTCGGCACCGCCTACGACGAGTCCATGGGCGAAAACCTGCGCGTCACGGTGGTTGCAACCGGCCTTGGCCGTGCGCAAGCCCGTCCGCAACTGGTGCAGAACACCGCTGAAGTGCTGCGCACCGGCACCGACAACATGCCCATGGGCACGATGCCGGCCGGCCAAGGCGGCGACTACCGCAATCTGGACATGCCGTCTGTCATGCGCAATCCGCGCAGCCAGGCATCGGCCCAGGTGCGGGCGCTGGAAAGCTCGGGAATGGATCATTTCGACATTCCGGCCTTCCTGCGTAAGCAGGCGGACTGAACCTAGAGCCGGTCAACGGCTCTAACTGCACTCCCTCACTCCGGCTCGCCTGTCCCCACGGGCGAGCCGGAGGCAGAGCGGTCCGTGTTTCCCTTGCACGTTAAATAAGGGACGGAGGTTTCGGCCGGTCTGAACGTCAGTTTGAATGGCGGCATGGATCGGACAGCGTTACAATACTTCGGTTACGCCGGCAATCCGTACTTATCTTGCCGGCTTCCGGGTTCAAAATTCCAAGTCTCATGTTCCGACAGCGCAGCATCCAGAATCTCGTCCGCACGACAGGCGTCGGCGTCCACTCAGGACGGCGGGTGGAGCTCACCCTGCGTCCGGCACAGCCCAATACCGGCATCGTCTTTCACCGCGTAGATTTGCCACAGGTCGTCGACCTGCCCGCGCAAGCCACCGGCGTGGGCGACACCCGCATGGCGTCCGTGCTGCAACAGGGCAATGTGCGCGTGTCGACCGTGGAACATCTCATGTCGGCGTTGGCCGGCCTGGGTATCGACAACCTGCACGTCGACCTCACTGCCGAAGAAGTCCCCATCATGGACGGCAGCGCGGCGACGTTTGTGTATCTGTTGCGCTCGGCGGGCATCGTCGAGCAAAACGCGCCCAAGCAATTCATCCGTGTGTTGAAGCCGGTGGAAGTGCGTGAAGGCGAAGGCCGCAACGAGAAATGGGCCCGGCTCGAACCCCATGAAGGGTATGCGCTGGCTTTCTCGATCGACTTCCGTCACCCTGCCATCGACTCCACGGCGAATTTTGCCGAAATCGATTTCGCCACGCATTCGTACGTTCGCGAGATCGCGCGTGCGCGCACCTTTGGTTTCGTGAATGAAGTCGAGGCCTTGCGGTCGATGGGCCTGGCCCGCGGCGGCAGCCTGGACAACGCCATCGTCATGGACGAGTACCGCGTGTTGAATAGCGACGGGCTGCGTTACGACGATGAATTCGTCAAACACAAGATTCTGGACGCCATCGGCGACCTGTATCTGTTGGGCAAGCCGCTGGTGGCGCGCTATGTGGCGTGCAAGTCGGGCCACGGCCTGAACAACCAGCTTGCCCGCGCGCTGCTCGAGCAGCGCGACGCCTGGGAAATCGTCACGTACGAATCGCAGGCAGAAGCGCCTCAGGCGTTTCGCCATGAATGGAAACTGGCCTGACGCCAGGTTTCCGCTGAACCCGCGCACGGGGGCTACCCCCGGCCCAGCGCGGGTTTCTGCTTAGATTCCCGCTTGGGTTTCTCCTTAGGGACGACGCTGGCCGTCATCCCCTCGCGCGATAGTCGCAATCCGGTAGCCAACCATCCGGCCATCGGTCTGAAAAGTTGGTTTCGCGACGTTTCCGGCCCTTGAGTTGCCGGACAAAGCCGGGTTGCTCAGCTACTCTTGTGATGCTTCAAGAGCTTGGCGACGGCATCGGCCAACGGACCTGGCCGCAGATTGCCGTGCAGCGTTTCGAACGCACCCAGGGCCTTGTCGTTCAGCGGTTGTGCCTCTGTGGGAGGGCGCGGCTGACGGGCGCCGGGCTTGGGTAACCCCGCTTGTACCTTGATGGCAATTTCGTTAAGGTTCCAGCCCTGGTCCGCCAGTGACCGCGCGATGCGCGGCGCCAATTGACGCATCTTGGCCGCATGTGCGGCGGTGGGCACCACCAGGTGCAGACACAGGTTTTCCAGCTTGGCGACCTGGCACACAGCACCCAGCGGGGCGGGCAAAACTGCCGCCACCGCGTATTGAATTTGCAGATGCTTGCGGGCAGTCGCCAATACACCGGCGCCCCGCATGTCATGACCCAGCCATCCCAGGGCGGTATTTTCTACGCGCCGGCTGGTACTGGAACGTTGACGGTATGAAGCGGGTCTATTCATGCCGGCTTTAAAAGAATTAGGAAGCAAACCTTGAAGATCGTGATTATGCACGCCCGCGACGGGCAGGACGGGCATTTCACCCTGGGCGGCGCGCGACTGGCGTTGTTCCTGGGGGGCGCCTTGATTACCGCGGCCATTTTTGGCGCAGCGCTTCAACGATACATCACTCCGATCCTTCCCGCCGTCCACACGATGGGATGGCCGCTCTCTGAGCAGCCTGGGCGCGACGCCGATTTTCTGCGTGAAAACATGAACCTGCTGGCTTCGAAGGTCGGCGCGCTGCAGGCCAAGCTGGTCAGCATCGACGGCTTGGGTCAGCGCGTGGCCAAGGTGGCGGGCGTGGCCTACACGGACCCCGAATTGGCACAGCAACTGGCGTCGGCGCAGCCCGAGGCGCCGGCGCATCCCGAGGCCACGCAGGTCATGGACGACCTCTTTATCGACCATCCGCCGCCCAGCGCGGCGTCGGCCGAGGCGCTGGGCCGGCAGCTCGACGAGATCCAGGCCCGGTTGTCGCAGCAGACTGACAACTTGAAGCTGCTGGATGCGGCGCTCACCAAGCGCTCGGCGGATCAGGCGCGCATGCCGACCGCCATGCCGATCACCGATTACCCCTATCTGTCGTCCTCGTATGGCTGGCGCCGCAACCCGGTGACGGGCCGCTCGGCCATGCACGAAGGGCTGGATTTCGCGGCGCCCTCGGGTACGCCGATCCTGGCCGCGTCCGGCGGCGTGGTGCTCGAGGCCAAGTGGGCGCCTGGCTTTGGCAACATGGTCGAAATTGACCATGGCGACGGCCTGATCACCCGCTACGCCCATGCGTCCTCGTTGCTGGTCAAGCAGGGCGATCTGGTCGAGCGCGGCCAGCAGGTCGCGCGCGTCGGCAGTTCCGGCCGATCTACGGGACCGCACCTGCATTTCGAGGTCCGCCTTGCCGGACAACCGCTGGATCCGCGCCTCTTCCTGGGGTCGCAGCCTCAGCATGCGCCGCCCGCCGTCGCGCAGGCTGCCGCGCCTTGAACCCTTCGCGGGTTGGCCGGTCAAACCGGCCGACAGTGCTACCCTGGTCATAGGTCCAGGCTATTACGCTCCAGGTGCGTTAAACTGGTTCGTTTCCCGGCGGACCCCCGCTCAACCAATAACATCAAGTCACGGGTGACGCTGCCCCAAGCGCTTCGGGTGTGGTGTGGCTCGTGCGGCCGACATACGCATGGTTTCTCTGCTCAAAAAACTCATAGGTAGCCGCAACGACCGGCTGCTTAAGCAGTATCGCAAGCTGGTAACCCAGATCAATGGGCTCGAACCCAAGATCTCCGCGCTCTCCGACGCGGAACTGGCGGCCAAGACCGACGAATTCCGTTCCCGCCACGCCCAGGGCACTTCCCTGGACGATCTGCTTCCCGAAGCCTTCGCCGTTGTGCGCGAAGCCGGCAAGCGGGTGTTCGGCATGCGGCACTTCGACGTGCAGATGCTGGGCGGCATCGCCCTGCATAACGGCAAGATCGCCGAAATGCGCACGGGTGAAGGCAAGACGCTCATGGCGACGCTGCCTGTTTACCTGAACGCCATCGCCGGCAAGGGCGTACACGTGGTCACGGTGAACGACTATCTGGCCCGCCGCGACGCCGAATGGATGGGCCGCCTGTACCGGTTCCTGGGCATGTCCACCGGCGTGGTGGTGCCGCAGCAGCCGAACGACGAAAAGAAGGCCGCGTACGCCGCCGACATCACGTACGGCACCAACAACGAATTCGGTTTCGACTACCTGCGCGACAACATGGAATTCCGTGTTGAAGACCGCCGCCAGCGCGTGCTGTTCTACGCCATCGTCGACGAAGTGGACTCGATCCTGATCGACGAGGCCCGCACGCCGCTGATCATCTCCGGCCAGGCCGAAGACCACACCGAACTCTACGTCCGCATGAATGCGGTGCCGCCGCTGCTGACGCGCATGGCGCACGAGCCCAAGCCGCAGGAGCCGGAACCCGAAGGCGATTACTGGGTCGACGAAAAGAGCCAGCAGGTCTACCTGTCGGAAGCCGGCCACGAACACGCCGAAGGCATTCTTGCCCGTCTGGGCATCCTGCCCGAAGGCGAATCGCTCTACGACCCGCGCCACATTGCGTTGATGCACCACCTGATGGTGGCGCTGCGCGCCAACACCCTGTTCTTCCGCGACCAGCAGTACGTCGTGCAGGACGGCGAAGTGGTGATCGTGGACGAATTCACGGGCCGCCTGATGGTGGGCCGCCGCTGGTCCGATGGTCTGCACCAGGCCGTCGAAGCCAAGGAAGGCGTGAAGATCCAGCACGAGAACCAGACGCTGGCGTCGATCACGTTCCAGAACTACTTCCGCATGTACGAAAAGCTGTCCGGCATGACCGGCACGGCCGACACGGAAGCGTACGAATTCCAGGAAATCTACGGGCTTGAAACGGTCATCATCCCGACCAACAAGCCCATGGTCCGTAAAGACCAGAACGACCAGGTCTTCAAGACGGACGGCGAAAAGTACAACGCCATCCTCGAAGACATCCGCGATTGCCACGAGCGCGGCCAGCCCGTGCTGGTGGGCACCACGAGCATCGAGAACTCCGAACTGCTGTCCGGCCTGCTGAAGAAGGCCAAGCTGCCGCACGAGGTCCTGAACGCCAAGCAGCACGCCCGCGAAGCCGAGATCGTTGCTGAAGCCGGCAAGCCGGGCCACATCACGATCGCGACCAACATGGCCGGTCGCGGTACCGACATCGTGCTGGGCGGCAGCGTCGACAAGCAGGTCGACCTGATCCGCGCCGACGAAACGCTGTCCGAAGCCGAGAAGACCGCGCGCATCGAAAAGATCCGCGCCGAATGGAAGCCGCTGAACGATCAGGTCAAGGCCGCGGGCGGCCTGCGCATCATCGGCACCGAGCGCCATGAATCGCGCCGTATCGACAACCAGCTGCGCGGCCGTGCCGGCCGCCAGGGCGATCCGGGCTCGTCCCGCTTCTACCTGTCGCTGGAAGATTCGTTGATGCGCATCTTCGCGGGCGACCGCGTGCGCGCCATCATGGAACGCCTGAAGCTGCCCGAGGGCGAGCCCATCGAGGCCGGCATGGTCACGCGCTCGATCGAGACCGCGCAGCGTAAGGTCGAAGGCCGCAACTTCGACATCCGCAAGCAATTGCTGGAATACGACGACGTCTCCAACGACCAGCGCAAGGTGCTGTACTCGCAGCGCAACGACGTGCTGGAAGCCGCCAGCGTCGGCGCCACCGTGCAGAACCTGCGCGACGCCGCGGTGACCGATCTGTTCAACACGTACGTGCCGCCGGAATCGGTGGAAGAACAGTGGGACATCCCCGCGCTGCAGAAGGCGCTGGAAGCCGACTGGCACCTGCATCTGCCGCTGACCGAGATGCTGGAAAAAGAACCCAACCTGAACGACGAAGAACTGCGCGAACGCGTGGTGGCCGCGGCGCGTGATGCGTACCAGGCCAAGGTCGACCAGGTGGGCGAGGAATCGTGGTCGCAGTTCGAACGCTCGATCATGCTGCAGGCGATCGACACGCACTGGCGCGAGCACCTGTCGGCGCTGGATTACCTGCGTCAGGGCATCCATCTGCGCGGTTATGCGCAGAAGAACCCCAAGCAGGAATACAAGCGCGAAGCCTTCGAACTGTTTTCGGGCATGCTGGAACGCGTGCGCGACGACGTCGTGAAGGTGCTGATGACGGTGCGCGTGCAGTCGTCGGAACAGGTTGAGCAGGCCGAAGCCGAAGCGGCGCAATCGCACGTGCAGAACGTGCAGTATCACCACTCCGACTACGACGAGGCGCTGGCGTCCGATGCGCAGGAAACGGGTGCGCAACCCGCGCGCAACGCACTGCCCAAGGTCGGCCGCAACGATCCGTGCCCGTGCGGCAGCGGCAAGAAGTACAAGCAGTGCCACGGTAAGCTGGTCTGATAAAAGGGGTTAGCCTTCATGCTGCATTCTGTCGGCCGCACTGAATTCGACCACGCCGTCGTCATGGTGCGAGACCGGCTGGATGCGCTGGCGCCCCATTACGAGCGGCAGGGTTTTCATCTCAGCGACAAGGCTGTGCACAACCTGGGGTCGTGCAATCGCCTGATCGTGCTGGAAGGCACGTACGTCGAATTGCTGGGTTGGCCGCCCGGCGCACCGCCCGCGCGCAAGGAAATTGCCGATTCGCCGTTTGGTCTGGAAGCGCTGGTGTTCCGGACCTATGACGCCGAGGCCACCTACAAGCGGCTGCAGGACGCCGGCTTTGCCGTCAATCCTGTGCAGGAGCTGACCCGTCCGGCCATGCTGGACGGTCAGGAAGTCCAGGCCCGTTTCCATACCGTGCGATTCGCCGAGCAGCCCTTGCCCGGCATTCGCATGTATTTTTGCCGTCATCTGACGCCCGAGTGCGTCTGGTCGCCCGAGCTGATGGCGCATCCCAATGGCGCACGCAGCCTGCATCGCATCGATGCGCGCGCGGCGGACGCCAGCGGGGTGGCAGAACGTCTGGCGCTGGTGGCCGGCGTGACCGCCGAAGCCGCCAACGGCGGCTGGGACGTGCCGCTGGCCAACCTGCGCATCCATGTCCAGCAGGATGACACCGCGCAGACGCCTGTCCTGTCCACGCTTACCCTCGAAAATCGCGACGGCGCGCACTACACGCTGGATACCGGGCTGTAAGCCTTCCACGCACCGACTGCTTGCCGATAGCCCGCCGCCTGGCGGGCTTTTTCATGCCTGCCGCTCACGAGGCGGCCGTCGGCGACAAACGTGAAAACGGGTGTGCGCCTGGGGCAAACCCGGGTTGCCGGTCAAAGTGTATGCACTTTAGTATGCACTTCATCCCGACTGGAGCATTGCCACAGGCGATCCGGTATGACGCTCTCCCAACCTGCAGCCACCCCTGTTGCCCGCGCGGCCCGCACCTCGGCCGGGCAGGCCGAGTTGTATGGCGCCGTCAAGGCGATGGCGGTGCGCTTTGAGTTCAAGCCGGGTGAACGCATCAACGAGGTCGAGCTAGCGCGCCGGCTGCACGTCAGCCGCACGCCGCTGCGCGAGGTGCTGAACCAGTTGATGGTGGAAGGATTTCTGACGCGCGCGGTCAATCGCGGCTTCATTGCCCGCCTGCTGGACGCCAAGCAGATCCACAGTCTTTATGAATACCGCGCGGTGCTGGAAGCCGGCATCGTGCGTGCAGCCTGCGAGCGCGCCACTGACGACGAATTGGCCAGCCTGCGCGCCTTCGTCGAACGCTCGCGTGACGAGCCCGACGACAGCGATGCCGCCCGGCTGCTGGAACTGGACGAAGCCTTTCATCTGGCGCTGGCCCGCTACTCCCGCAACGAAGAATTCGTGCGCGCACTGGAAAGCGTCAACGCGCGCATTCATTTCGTGCGCTGGATCGACATGCAGCAAGGGCGCCGCAGCCATACGCAAGGCGAGCACCTGCGCATCGTGGACGCGCTGCAAAAGCGCGACATCGAGGCGTTGCCCGGCCTCATCAGTGCGCATATCGGCCGCCGGCTGGACCAGATCACCGACGTCATCCGCACGGGCTTTTCGACGATTTACATGCGGGACCAGGCCGAACCCGCCACGGTAGTGCCGGCCAACACCACAACAGCAGGGGAAAACTGATGAATAGAACGATCAAGCGGGCGCTGGCGGCGGTATGCACGCTGGCCGCGGCCGGGGGCGCCTTTGTCGCCGCGCCGGCGATGGCCGAGGAACGGCCGCTGATTCTCGTCGTGCCGTATCCGCCGGGCGGCAGCACCGACATCCTGGCGCGCATCCTGCAGCCGCGCCTGTCACAGCAGATGGGCGGCCGCGCGGTGGTCGTCGAGAACCGTCCGGGCGCCGCCAGCCAGATCGCCACGGCGTTCGTGGCGCGCGCTGAGCCCGATGGCAATACGCTGCTGGTCAGCTTCGACAACCACGGCATCAACCCGGCCGTGAAGCCCAAGCTGCCGTACGACACCTTCAAGGATTTCGTCGCCATCGGGCAGACGGTGCGCTTTCCGCTGGTGATCGGTGCGAATCCGAGCGTACCTGGGGACAACCTGAAGGAGTTCCTGGCGGCGGCCGCCAAGCAGCCGCCCAACAAGTTCAACTATGCGTCTACGGGCGTGGGCTCGCTGAACCACCTGGCGCCGGAAGAGCTCAAGCGGCTGTCGAAGGTTGAGCTGCTGCACGTGCCGTATGGCGGCGGCGGACCGGCCATTCAGGCCGTCGTCGGCGGGCAGGCCAACATGACGTGGCTGAGCTTTGCCGCGCTGCGTGGCCAGATCCAGGCCGGCAAGATCAAGCCGCTGGCCGTCGCCGGCGAAAAGCGCCTGCCCGAACTGCCCAATGTGCCCACTGTGGCCGAATCGGGCTTCCCCGGCTTTGTCGCGTATTCGTGGAGCGGCATGTTCGCCCCGAAGGGCACGCCGGAAGCCACCGTCAAGAAACTGACGGCCGATTTCCAGGCGGTGCTGGCCGATCCCGAGATCAAGAAGAAGATCACGGAAGCGGGCTTTGAAATCGTTGCATCGGATGGTCCTGCGCTGGATGCGTACGTGAAGTCGGAGTACGACCGCTGGAGCGCCTTCATCAAGAGCAGCAACATCAATCTGGATAACTGACCGGCGTCGGGCCAATGGGGCGGCTGACTGCCGCCCCGGCCCGGCTCCCGAATTACGTGGAGATGACATGGAACACATGAACGGCGCCGAAGCGATGGTGCGGATGCTGCAACACAACGGCGTCAAACATATCTTTGGCCTGTGCGGCGACACCACCTTGCCGCTTTACGACGCGCTGTACCGCCTGGACCACGGCATGCAGCACATCCTGACGCGTGACGAGCGCAGCGCGGCCTACATGGCCGACGCCTATGCGCGCGTGACCGGCAAGGTCGGCGTGTGCGAAGGCCCGAGCGGCGGCGGCGCGACCTATCTGCTGCCCGGCCTGGTCGAAGCCAACGAGTCGTCGATTCCCGTGCTGGGCATCACGTCGGACGTGGCCGTCGGCTCGCGCGGCAAGTATCCCCTGACCGAACTGGACCAGGAGGCGCTCTACCGCCCGCTGACCAAGTGGAACCGTACGATCGATCGCGCGGACCAGATTCCGGGCATGGTGCGCGCGGCCTTCCGCGCCATGACGACCGGCAAGCCCGGCTCGGCGCACCTGTGCTTTCCCTATGACGTGATGAAGCAGGAAGTGGATGCGTCCGACGTGTGGGCGCAGCCCGAGCACGGCAGCTTCCCCGCCATGCGCTTCGCGCCGGATCCCGCCGACGTGGCGCGCGCCGCGCAACGCCTGGTGGCGGCGCGCTCGCCGGTGATCATCTGCGGCGGCGGCGTGGTCATCGCCGGCGCCTGCGGTGCGCTGCAGGAAGTTGCCGAGGCCCTGAAGGCCGCGGTGTGCGTGACGGTGAGCGGGCAGGGCAGCCTGGCCGACACCCATCCGCTGAAT
>NZ_DIEJ01000246.1:0-37698 GCF_002418565.1 Achromobacter sp. UBA5777
GGGAGCAGCAGCGGCTTGCTCGGCGGCCTTCGGCGCTTCAGCCGGTGCGGTGGCGGCGGCGCCAGCCTTGGCGGCGGTGTCGATGCGGGCCAGCACTTCGCCCGAGGTCACGGTGCTGCCATCGCCCTTGACGATTTCGGCCAGCACGCCCGAGGCGGGGGCCGGCACTTCCAGCACGACCTTGTCGGTTTCGACTTCGATCAGGATTTCGTCGGCTTCAACGGCAGCGCCCGGCTGCTTCTTCCAGGTCAGCAGGGTCGCTTCGGAAACGGATTCGGAAAGTTGGGGAACGACGACGTCGGTAATAGCCATTTTGTTTATTCCGTAGAGAGTATGTTCTTGTCACGCGGCGCGGCAAGGTTCGAAACGGGGTTCCGGAACACTTGCCGCCCGCGGCGCGTGCATCAAGTAAAGGTTACTTCGTCAACATGACCTTGAACTTGGGCGCGAAGGCCGTCTCGATCAGGGCCTTCTGCTGCTCCTGGTGCTTGGCCAGGTAGCCCACGGCCGGCGATGCCGACGCGGCACGGCCTGCGTAACCAAGCTTCTGGCCTTCGACCATGTTCTCGTACACGTGATGCTGAACGTAGAACCAGGGGCCTTGGTTCTGGGGTTCGTCTTGCACCCAGATCACTTCGGTCGCCTTGGGGTACTTGCGCAGTTCGGCTTCGAACGACTTGTGCGCAAACGGATACAGCTGCTCGACGCGGATGATGGCGACGTTGTCGGCGCCACGCTCGCGGCGGGCGTTGACCAGGTCGTAGTACACCTTGCCCGAGCAAGCCAGCACGCGCTTGACCTTGCCGGCGTCGATGGCCTCGTCGACCTCGCCGATGACCGGGCGGAAGCTGCCGCCGGCCAGATCGGTCAGGGGCGAACCGGCGTCCTTGTTGCGCAGCAGCGACTTCGGCGTGAACAACACCAGCGGCTTGCGGAACGGGCGGATCATCTGGCGGCGCAGAACGTGGAAGATCTGCGAAGCCGAGGTCGGCTGAATCACTTGCATGTTGTTGTCGGCGCACAGCTGCAGGAAGCGCTCGATGCGGCCCGACGAGTGCTCGGGACCCTGGCCTTCGTAGCCGTGCGGCAGCATCAGCGTCAGACCCGACTGGCGGCCCCACTTGGCTTCGCCGGAGCTGATGAACTGGTCGATCACGACCTGGGCGCCGTTGACGAAGTCGCCGAACTGGCCTTCCCAGATGACGAGCGTGTTGGGCTCGGCGCTGGAGAAGCCGTACTCAAAGCCCAGCACCGCCTCTTCGGACAGCACGGAGTCGATGACGGTGAACGGGGCCTGGCCTTCCGACACGTTCTGCAGCGGAATGTAGGTGCCGTCGTTCCAGCGTTCGCGGTTCTGGTCGTGCAGCACGGCATGGCGGTGCGTGAACGTGCCGCGGCCCGAATCCTGGCCGGTGATGCGGATGGCGTAGCCCGAGGAAACCAGGGTCGCGAAGGCGAGGTGCTCGCCCATGCCCCAGTCCAGGTTCATTTCGCCCTTGGCCATCGTGCGGCGGTCGTTCAGCAGCTTGGCGACCAGCGGGTGCACCGTGAAGCCTTCCGGCACGGTGGTGATGCGTTCGCCGATGCGCTTGAGTTCAGCCAGCGGCACGGCGGTGTCGGCCTGGTCGGTCCACTTGGCGCCCAGGAACGGGGACCAGTCGATGGCGTACTTGCTCTTGTAGTCGGTCAGCACCGGTTCGATGGTGCGCTGGCCGTCTTCCATGAGCTGGCGGTAGTCCTTGACCAGCTGATCGGCTTCGCCGTCGGCCAGCACGCCTTGCGTGGTCAGCTTGTCGGCGTACAGCTTGCGCGTGCCGGGATGGTGGCCGATGCGCTTGTACATCAGGGGCTGCGTCAGCGACGGGGTGTCTTGCTCGTTGTGGCCCAGCTTGCGGAAGCAGACGATGTCGACGACGACGTCGTGACGGAACTGCTGACGATAGTCCAGGGCCAGCTTGGTGACGAACACCACGGCTTCGGGATCGTCGCCGTTGACGTGGAACACCGGGGCTTCGATCATCTTGACCACGTCGGTGCAATACAGCGTCGAACGCGAGTCACGCGGGTCGGACGTGGTGAAGCCGATCTGGTTGTTGATGACGATGTGCAGCGTGCCGCCCGTACCGTAACCGCGCGTCTGCGCCAGATTCAGGGTTTCCATCACGACGCCCTGGCCGGCAAAGGCCGCGTCGCCGTGCACCAGCACCGGCAGCACTTGCTGGCCTTCGGCGTCGCCGCGGCGTTCCTGGCGAGCGCGGACGCTGCCTTCGACGACGGGGTTGACGATTTCAAGGTGCGAGGGGTTGAACGCCAGCGACAGGTGGACGGGGCCGCCGCGCGTGGACAGGTCGCTCGAGAAGCCGTTGTGGTACTTCACGTCGCCGTCGGTCAGGCCTTCGGCGTGCTTGCCTTCGAACTCGGCGAACAGGTCGCCGGGCATCTTGCCCATGATGTTCACGAGCAGGTTCAGGCGGCCGCGGTGGGCCATGCCGACCACGATTTCCTGGACGCCGTTTTCACCGGCGTGGTTGACGACTTCGTCCATCGAGGCGATGAAGCTTTCGCCGCCTTCCAGCGAGAAGCGCTTCTGGCCGACGTACTTGGTGTGCAGGAAGCGTTCCAGGCCTTCGGACTCAGTCAACTGCTGAAGGATGTGGCGCTTTTCTTCCGGCGTGTACGTGGGCGCGCCCAGCGTGGTTTCCAGGCGTTCCTGGATCCAGCGCTTGGCGGCGGGGTCGGAGATGTGCGTGAATTCTGCACCGATGCTGCGGCAATACGTATCGCGCAGCGCCTTCAGGATGTCGCGCAGCGTCATCGTGCTGGCGGTCGTGAAGTAGGTGTTGGTGGCCGAGTACGTCTGGTCCAGATCGGCTTCGGTCAGGCCGTAGAAGGCGGGATCGAGCTCGGGGATCGGCGGACGTTCCTGGCGCTTGAGCGGGTCCAGATCGGCCCAGCGCGAGCCCAGCGAGCGGTAGGCGGCAATCAGCGATTGCACCGAGACCTGCTTGCTGGCGACGCTCAGATCGGGTTCGGCCGCGCGTTGCACGAAGGCATTGGCCTTGGCGCGCTGGGCGAACGATTCGACGATGGGAGCGTGGGCCTGGTCGCGAGTGGATTCCTGGCCGTCGGTAGCGGGAGCGTGCTGCAATTGGTCGAAATATTCGCGCCAGTTGTCAGGTACCGAACCGGGGTTATCGAGGTAGGCTTCGTAAAGCTCCTCGACATATGGGGCATTACCCCCAAAGAGATAAGACGTGGATAGAGATTCTATTTCCGAAGACATATCGCTTCACCTTTACGAGTGCTTCACTCGAGACGATGCAGGAAAACCTTCCGCGACACGGGCTTCCCGTTAGGCGGATAGCAGGGGCAGAAGGCGCGTACAAGCCTTGAAAGCCTATGGTCGAGAAGTATAACCCTTTGAGTTTATGGGCGTCTTCCTGCATTTCTGTGACGCAAAAGGCCTTTCGGAATGCTGTCATGCGGCAACGGAATGTCCGTCCAACCCCTTCCAATCCGCCGTCTACGCGCCACCAAAATCCGTCAATGCAAAATGCGGCAGCGCGTCATTTCAAATAACAGAAAAGATGAGTGTTGCGTTTACGCGTCGTCAAACGGGCAGCGCGGTGGTCGACATGATCTCTTTGAGCACGAAAAAAGTACGAATCTGGCGTACGCCGGGCAGCTTGATGATCTCGCCCGCATGCAGCTTGTTGAAGCGTTCCAGGTCCCGGATGCGCAACATCAGGAAATAGTCGAATTCGCCCGCCACCAGATGGCATTCCAGGCAACCGCTGATGCCCTTGGCCGCTTCCTCGAAGTCCGTGAAGGAACCGGGCGTCGAGCGATCCAGCACCACACCAACGATGACCAGCGTGGCCATGTCGACGTCAGCCGGTTCCAGCAACGCGACCGTCTTTCGGATGACGCCTTCGCTCTTTAGCCTTTCCACCCGACGCAGGCACGCGGCCGGGCTCAGATGCACGCGGGCGCTCAAGTCCAGATTGGTGATCTGCGCATCGTCCTGAAGAATGCGCAGGATCTGGCGGTCGATGCGGTCCAGCGAGAAAACGGCGGTCATTGGTTGCGTCCCTGAAAATTAAATTTCGCCTGGATTTTTATTTTAGAAATAATAGCTCCATTAATCGCAGATAACGACCTTTCAATTTGGCGGAATTAAAAAATACGCAATTGACCCTTCAGCCCCATGATTTCTATGATTTTTGCGAACCCCGCCGCCACGCCGGGCCCGCCAGGATCACCAGGAGCCACCATGGATCTGCAACGTTTTCCCCGTCATCGCCTGACCTTTGGCGATACCCCGATCGAAAAGCTGAACCGCTTGTCGCAGCATCTCGGCGGCAAGGTCGAGATCTACGCCAAGCGTGAAGACTGCAACAGCGGCCTTGCTTTCGGCGGCAACAAGCTGCGCAAGCTCGAATACCTGATTCCGCAAGCGCTGGAACAAGGCTGCGACACGCTCGTCACGATTGGCGGCATCCAGTCCAACCACACGCGGATGGTCGCGGCGGTGGCCGCCAAACTGGGGTTGGCCTGCGTGCTGGTCCAGGAGAACTGGGTGGACTATTCGGATGCGGTCTACGACCGCGTCGGCAACATCATGATGAGCCGCCTCATGGGCGCGGACGTGCGGCTGGTCGATCAGGGCTTTGACATCGGCTTTCGCCGCAGTTGGGAAGAGGCACTGGAAGAAGTGAAACGCCGCGGCGGCAAGCCCTATGCAATTCCGGCGGGCGCGTCCGATCACGAATTGGGCGGGCTGGGCTACGTGGGATTTGCCGAAGAAGTGCGCCGCCAGGAAGCCGAGCTGGGATTCAAGTTCGACTACATCGTCGTCTGCGCGGTCACGGGCAGCACGCAGGCCGGCATGGTGGTGGGCTTTGCCGCCGACGGCCGCGCCGACCGCGTCATCGGCATCGATGCATCGGCCACGCCGGACCAGACCCGCGCGCAGGTCCTGCGCATCGCGCGGCGCACCGCAGACCTCGTCGGGTTGGACAAGCCCATCGAAGACAAGGACGTGGTGCTGGACACGCGCTACGCCTATCCCGCGTATGGCCTGCCCTCAGCCGAAACCAACGACGCCATCCGCACATGCGCTCGTCTCGAAGGCATGATGACCGACCCCGTGTACGAAGGAAAATCCATGCAGGGGATGATGGACATCATCCGCAAGGGCGAGATTCCCGCCGGCTCGAGGGTTCTGTATGCGCACCTGGGAGGGGTGCCGGCGATCAACGCCTACAGCTTTCTCTACCGCAACGGATAGCGGCGGATTCGGCGTCACGGGGTGGCCTTGCGGGGACTTGCGGTAACGTTGCCGCCCTGCCCGGCCGCCACGGGAAACCCATGGCGGCGCGCCGCTGCCGCCACGATCAGCGTCGCCGCCAGCAACAGCACCAACGCGGGCGCAAAGGCGGCGACGCCCACGCCGTCGAGCAGAAGGCCGCCGATGACGCCGCCGCCCGCGATCGCCAGATTCCAGGCCGTGACCAGCATCGACTGCGCCACATCGGCCGACTCGCCCGCGGTCTTGGCCAGTGCCGTCTGGAACAGCGTCGGCGCCCCGCCAAACGCCAGGCCCCATGCCGCCACCGCCGTGGTCACCACGGCCGGATCATTGCCGCTGATGCCCAAGACCAATGCCGACACCGCGAACAGCACCGTGCTGGCCAGCGTCATCACGCGCAGGTGGCTGTCGATCAGAACACCGATGACCCAGAGCCCGACCAACGACGACAGACCGAACACCAGCAGCATCACGTCCGTTCGGTCCTCCATGCCGCGCGCCGCCAGGAATGGCGCGATGTAGGTATAGAGAATGTTGTGCGCCAGGACGAATGCGAACACCACGAACAGCACCGCGCGCACGCCGGGCAGGGTGAAGACGCGGCGCAGCGGCGCGCGCTTGCCCGAAGCCTGGCCCGCAAAGTCCGGCACCTGGATGCGCACCCACGCCATCAGGATCAGCGCCAGCACGCTCATGATGCCGAAGCACCAGCGCCATCCCACCAGGTTGCCCAGGAAGGTGCCCGCCGGCACGCCCAGCGACAACGCCAGCGGCGTGCCCACCATCGCGATGGCGATGGCCCGCCCCTTCTGGCGCTCCGGCACCATGCGCGCGGCGTAGCCCGCCGCCAGCGCCCACAGCAGCCCGGCGGACACGCCCGCCACAAAACGTGCCGCCATCGTCAGCACGTAGCTGGCGGACACCGTCGTGATGGTGTTGGCGATAACGAAGCCGGCGATCGACGCCAGCAGCAGCGGGCGGCGGCGCGCCCCCTGCGTCGCGGCGGTCAACGGTATCGCCGCCACCAGCGAACCGATCGCGTAGATCGTCACCAGCTGTCCGGCCATCGCTTCGGAAATAGCCAGCCCCGCGCTGATCTGCGGCAACAGGCCGGCCGGCAGCGCCTCCGTCAGGATCGTGACGAAACCGGCCAGCGCAAGGGCCAGCAGTGCTGCAATGGGAAGACGCGCCTCGCGCACACCGGGACCGGGGGCCGCCGCCTGATTACCTGCCATGTTCTGCCTTTTGATTGGCCGGCGGCGGGTGGAAATCCCCAACGCCGGCACGTGTTGTGTGAAGGCAGCCATGTTGGCGGCAAGTGCGGTCCGGGACAATAATGCCGAGGTTCAAAACATATCGGACAAATTGTCCTGAATCGCATCATGGTTGAATCGCTCAGCGCCATTGCTGCCTTCGTGCAGGCCGCCGAAACGCGCAGTTATTCCGAAGCCGCCCGCCATCTCGGCGTGTCCGCGTCGGCCGTGGGCAAGAGCGTCTGCCGGCTTGAAACCCGCCTGGGCGTGCGCCTGCTCCACCGCAGCACGCGCAGCATCACATTGACCGCCGAAGGCGCGGTTTTCCTGGAGCGTTGCCGACGCATCCTGTGCGAACTCGAGTCCGCCGAACTCGAACTTTCCGAAACGCGGCAGGCGCCGCAAGGCCGATTGCGCATCAGCCTTCCGTTGGTCGGGATGCTGGTCATGCCGGCGTTGACCGCGTTCATGCACCGCTATCCCGCGATCGAACTGGACGTGGATTTTTCCGATCGTCTGGTGGACGTCATCAACGAAGGCTTCGACATCGTGATGCGCACCGGCGAGCCGACGGACTCGCGGCTGGTGTCGCGCCCGGTCGGCACCTATCGTCTGCTGCTTGTCGCCGCGCCGGGTTATCTGGCCAGTCGCGGCACGCCGCACAGTCCGGCAGATCTGCAGCATCACGCCTGTCTGCAGCACCGATTTCCCAGCACCGGCAAGCTTGAACCGTGGCCGCTGAAGCGCGACGCAGGCATGCCCGAATGGACGCTCCCTGTGTCGATGGTGTGCAACACGTCCGCAGCCTTGCTGGATGTGGCGGTGGCGGGCCTGGGCATCGCGTGCCTGCCCGATTTTCTGGTGCGGCCTGCCTTGCAGCGTGGCGAACTGGTTTCGGTGCTGGACGCCCATGTCCAACACCAGGGCACATTCCGGCTGCTGTGGGCATCCAGCAAACATCTGGCGCCCAAGCTACGGGTGTTCATCGACTTCATGGGGCAGGAATTGTTCAAGGAGCGCGACGCCGCGAGAGCATGAAAACCGCGGTGTAGGGCATTCGCCGATGGCCGGCGGCTGGTATTTGATGTACATACTTTGTATACATGATCGGACCCGCGTTATGACGCGACCGATCAGCCCCCTTCCTGCGACCGCCGATGCCCCTCTACGACACCACGCTGCCCTACCCTCGCGACCTCGTCGGCTACGGACGTAATCCGCCGCACGCGCAATGGCCGGGCAACGCGCGGATCGCCGTGCAGTTCGTGCTGAACTACGAAGAAGGCGGCGAGAACAGCGTGCTGCATGGCGACCCCGGCTCCGAGCAGTTCCTGTCCGAGATGTTCAACCCGGCAAGCTATCCGGACCGGCATCTCAGCATGGAAAGCATCTACGAATACGGGTCGCGAGCAGGCGTGTGGCGCATCCTGCGTGAATTCGAGAAGCGGAGACTGCCGCTGACGGTATTCGGCGTCGGGATGGCCCTGCAACGCCATCCCGATCTGACGACTGCCTTCGTCGAACTGGGCCATGAGATCGCCTGCCATGGCTGGCGCTGGGTCCATTACCAGGACGTGGACGAGGCCACCGAACGCGAGCACATGCGGCTGGCCATCGACGCCATCACCACGCTGACCGGCGCGCGGCCGCTGGGCTGGTACACCGGACGCGACAGCCCGCGCACGCGCAGGCTGGTCGCCGACGACGGCGGATTCGAATACGACAGCGATTACTACGGCGACGACCTGCCCTTCTGGATGCAGGTCCGCAAGACCGATGGCTCGACCGCGCCGCAGCTCATCGTGCCCTACACGCTGGACTGCAACGACATGCGCTTTGCGCTGCCGCAGGGCTATTCACACGCCGATCCGTTCTTCCAGTACCTGAAAGACAGCTTCGACGCGCTCTATGCCGAAGGCAGCGAGGCGCCCAAGATGCTCAGCATCGGCATGCACTGCCGCCTGCTTGGCCGGCCCGGGCGTATCGTTGCCCTGCAACGCTTTCTGGATCACATCGCACGCCACGACCATGTCTGGATCTGCCGCCGGCTGGACATCGCGCGGCACTGGAAAGCCACGCACCCCTACACCCCCGACCGTTGAACAGGACGACCATGGCCAACAATCTGAACGATCCGAACGCCGAGCCGAGCCCGCGCGAGCGCGTCGGCGAGGCCGGAATGGGCAAGGACATCTGGGACTGGCACGAGGCGCTCAGCGTCTACAGCGATCCCGGCTACGCCGAGAAAGGCCAACTCACGGTCACCTACCTGACCGACGCGCACCGCGCCTGCGCCGCGCGCATCTCGCAATGGATGCGGGACTGCGGCTTTGACGAGGTCGGCATCGATGCCGTCGGCAACGTGGTCGGGCGTTACCGTGCCGCGCAGCCCGGCGCACCGATCCTCATGTCGGGCAGCCATTTCGACACGGTACGCAACGCCGGCAAGTACGACGGCCGGCTCGGCATCTTCGTGCCCATGGCCTGCGTGCGCGCGCTGCACCGCCAGAACCGGCGGCTGCCGTTCGACGTGGAGGTCATCGCCTTCGCCGAAGAAGAAGGCCAGCGCTATCGCGCGACGTTTTTGGGATCGGGCGCCCTGATCGGCGATTTCAAGCCCGAATGGCTGGATCAGAAGGACGCCGACGGCATCACCATGCGCGACGCGATGCTGCGCGCGGGCCTGGACCTCGACGGCATTGCCGGCCTGCGGCGCGACCCGGCCCGCTACCTGGGCTTTGTCGAGGTCCACATCGAGCAAGGCCCCGTGCTGTACGAACTGGGGCTGCCGCTGGGCGTCGTCACGTCGATCAACGGCTGCGTGCGCTATCAAGTGCAGATCCTGGGCCTGGCCAGCCACGCGGGCACGACGCCCATGGACCGCCGGCGCGACGCCGCCGTGGCCGCCGCCGAACTGGCGCTGTTTGTCGAACGGCGCGCCGCCCGCGATGGCGACTCGGTCGGCACCGTGGGCATGTTCGAAGTGCCCAGCGGGTCGATCAACGTCGTGCCGGGCGAGTGCCGATTCAGCCTGGACCTGCGCGCGCCCAGCGATACGCAGCGCGACGCGCTGGCGGACGACGTCCTGGCCGAGCTGGCCGCCATCTGCCAGCGGCGCGGCCTGCGTTATGCGCTCGAGGAAACCATGCGCGCCGCCGCCGCGCCCAGCGATCCGCGCTGGCAGCAGCGCTGGGAGCACGCGGTCGAGGCGCTGGGCGTAGCCGTGCACCGCATGCCCAGCGGCGCGGGACACGACGCCATGAAGCTGCACGAGGTCATGCCGCAAGCAATGCTGTTCGTGCGCGGCCAGAACCACGGCATCAGCCACAACCCTAACGAATCCACCACCAGCGACGACATCGAACTTGCCGCGCAGGCCATGCTGGGCCTGCTCGATGCGCTGGCCAACGAAACCTCGACATAACGCCATGACCGATTACGCCCGACTCGACGCCTGGGTGGACGCCCATTTCGACGAAGAAGTCCGCTTCCTGCAGGAACTGGTGCGCGTGCCCACCGACACGCCGCCCGGCAACAACGCGCCGCACGCCGTGCGCACCGCAGAACTGCTACAAGGCTTTGGCCTTGAGGCCGAAGCACATCCCGTGCCTGCGCAGGCCGTGCAGGACTACGGCATGCAGTCCATCACCAACCTCATCGTGCGGCGCGAATACGGCGATGAGGGCGATGAGGGCCCGCGCATCGCCCTCAACGCCCACGGCGACGTGGTGCCGCCCGGCGACGGCTGGACGCACGATCCGTATGGCGCCGAGATCGACAACGGTAGCCTGTACGGCCGCGCCGCCGCGGTCAGCAAGAGCGACTTCGCCAGCTTCACGTTCGCCGTGCGGGCGCTGGAAGCCATCGCCAAGCCGACCCGCGGCGCGGTGGAATTGCACTTCACGTATGACGAGGAATTCGGCGGCCTGCTGGGTCCCGGCTGGCTGCTCGCGCAGGGGCTGACGCGTCCCGACCTCTTGATCGCGGCGGGCTTCAGCTATGAAGTCGTCACCGCGCACAACGGCTGCCTGCAGATGGAGGTGACGGTGCACGGCAAGATGGCCCACGCCGCCATTCCCAGCAGCGGCGTCGACGCCCTGCAAGGCGCCGTCGCGCTGTTGAATGCCTTGTATGCGCAGAACGCGCAGTACCGCAAGATCACGTCGCAGGTGCCGGGCATTTCGCATCCGTACCTGAACGTCGGGCGGATCGAAGGCGGCACCAACACGAACGTGGTGCCGGGCAAGGTCAGCTTCAAGCTGGACCGCCGCATGATCCCCGAAGAAAACGCCGCCGAGGTCGAGGCCAGCATCCGGCGCATCATCGAGGAAACCGCAGCGTCATGCCCCGGCATCCGTGTGGACATCAAACGGCTGCTGCTGGCCAATTCGATGCGCCCGCTGCCGGGCGCGCAGCCGCTGGTGCAGGCCATCCAGCAACACGGCGAGGCCGTGTTCGGCGAACCCATTCCGGCGATGGGCACGCCGCTGTACACCGACGTGCGGCTATACGCCGAGGCCGGCATCCCCGGCGTGATCTACGGCGCAGGCCCGCGCACGGTGCTGGAATCGCACGCCAAGCGGAGCGACGAACGCATCGATCTGGAAGACCTGCGCCGCGCGACGAAAGTCATCGCGCGTACGTTGGCGGATCTGCTGCAACCGGGCTCAAGTGTCTGACCCCCTGCTCTACGCCAGCCGCATCACCCGGCGCCAGAACAGCACCGCCACCAGCACGAACACGGCCAGCCCCAGATA
The DNA here is from genome assembly GCF_002418565.1 of Achromobacter sp. UBA5777. Classification (NCBI taxonomy): domain Bacteria; kingdom Pseudomonadati; phylum Pseudomonadota; class Betaproteobacteria; order Burkholderiales; family Alcaligenaceae; genus Achromobacter; species Achromobacter sp. UBA5777. Next base: position 11,322 of record NZ_DIEJ01000246.1, read on the forward strand.
GGACGCCATGCCGGCGAAGTCTTCGCCAACGATCGCCAGCGGCGCTTCGGACCCCGCGGCCCCGATGATCGCGGCCATCAGCACGCCCACCAGGCTCTCACCCACGATCAGGCCGGACGCGAGCAGCACGCCGCGGCGATTGGCCGCTTCGGCATAGGTGTCGTAGGGCTGGCCGGCGGCGGCAGCGCGGCGGCGCAGGGCGCCTTCCAGCAGCCACGCCAGCAGCGCGCCCGCCACGATGGGCGCGGCCACGGTCGGCGGCAGGTAGATGCCGATGCCCACCGCCAGCACGGGGATGCGCGCAACCTTGCATGTGCGCTTCAGAATTTCATCCACCACGATCAGGCCCACACCGACGGCCATGCCGATCAGGATCATGGTCCAGTTGAGCTGGTGGGTGAAGATGCCGCGCGTGATCGCCAGCATCAGTGTGGCCTGCGGCGCGGACAGCGCCTGCGACGGGTCCATGCCCTCGCGCGGCATCGCGTCCGCGAAACCGTACGCGTTGTACAGCAGCTCCAGCACCGGCGAAATCACGGCCGCACCGACCACGCAGCCGATCAGCAGCGCAACCTGCTGGCGCCACGGCGTCGCGCCCACCAGCCAGCCGGTCTTCAGGTCCTGCAGGTTGTCGTTCGAAATGGACGCCACCGCCACTACGGCCGACGTGCTGAAGATCGCCAGCGCGATCGCCATCTGCACGCCGTTTTCCAGCGCCATCAGATCGCCGCCGACGCCCAGCATCAGCACCGACACCAGCACGATGGCGACGATGCCCACGCCGGAGATCGGGCTGGTCGACGACCCTACCAGGCCCGCCATGTAGCCGCAGGCGGCTGCCACCAGAAACCCGAACACGAAGGCAAACAGCACCGCGTAGGCCACCAGCTTCCAGATGGCGCCCGACGACAGCGGCGTACCGGACAGGAACACCTGGAACGTGAAGACCAGGATCGCCACCAGCACCAGCGTCACCGCCGAGATCCAGCCGGCCGACAGGTCACGCTCAGTGCGCGGCGCAGCGCCGGCGCGTGCGGCGCCTTCCTTGGTCAATGCCGAAAACGACGCCTTCACGCCGCGCGCCATCGGCACGAACAGCGTCGCCAGCGTCCAGATCGCGCCCACGGCGATCACGCCCGCGCCAATGAAGCGCACCTGCGAGGACCACAAACCTGTGGCGTACGAAGCCAGCGTCGCGCCGGCGGGCATGTCGCCCATGGCGGTCAGGATGGGCACCGCGATGCCCCACGCAATCACCAGGCCCGTCAGCATCGCCAGCCCGGCAACGATGCCGATCAGGTAGCCCGCGCCCAGCAGCGCCAGCGAAAAACCCATCGGCAAGCGGAACACCGCGCCGCCCAATGCAAACCAGCCGCTGACACTGTCGCCCAGGACCCGCAGCCCGTTGGCCGCAAAGCTGACCACGGCCGCCGCGATGCCGCCGGCGACGATGTCGCCCATGCCGGTGGCTGCGGGTTTGGCCGAGGCCCCCGCGGCGTTCTGCGGCGCGTCCTGCGCGCGCTCGGCGCTGCCGACGCGCAGAATCTCGGCCGCCGCCACGCCTTCGGGATACGGCAGATTGCTCTGCACCACCATCACGTGACGCAGCGGAATCGTGAACATCACGCCCAGCATGCCGCCGGCCGCGCAGATGCCCAGCGTCTGCCAGAACGGAAAGCCCTGCCAGTGGCCCATCATGACCAGCGCCGGCAGGATGAAGATGATGGCCGACAGCGTGCCGGCCGCCGAAGCCTGCGTCTGCACCATGTTGTTCTCAAGGATGTTGGCGTCCTTGAACATGCGAAGGACCGACATCGAGATGACCGCCGCCGGGATGGCGGACGAAAACGTCAGGCCCACCTTCAGCCCCAGGAACACATTCGAGGCGGTGAAGATGACGGTGATCAGCGCGCCGAGCAGCACGCCGCGGAACGTCAGCTCCGGCAGCGTGACCTCCGGCGGAACGCGGATGGGCTCAGTCATGGGTTTCTCCCTATTGTTAGCGGCGAATTCTAGCGCTTCGCCGTCCACCCCGTGGTCACCAGCCGTAAGCACGAGCCGGCAGTAGAACCTGCCGTGGCGCGCGCACATGACGACAGATTATGCTGAAAGCGCTGGATCCTACCGGGGATTTCGATGCCTCATGCCAGGCGCATGGGTCTAGCATGGGGATAAAAACAGGAGACGACTTACCATGCTCGACCCTCGCCAGCCTCTTCCCGGAACGGCCCTCCAAGACGACGCCGACCCCGCAGAAACCGCCGAATGGCGCGAAGCGCTGCAGTCCCTGCTGGAGGCGGACGGGGCCGATCGTGCCGGCTATGTGCTGGACAGCGTGCTGGGCCATGCCGCCTCGCTCGGCCTGCGCGCCAACAGCCAGACCCGCACCGCCTACCTGAACACCATTCCCGCCGACCAGGAACCGCCCTTCCCCGGCAACCTGGCCGTCGAAGAGCGCATCGCCCGCATCAACCGCTGGAACGCGCTGGCCATGGTCGTGCGCGCCAACCAGGCGCATGGCGAGCTGGGCGGCCACATCGCCAGCTATGCGTCGGCCGCCGACCTGTTCGAGGTCGGCTTCAACCATTTCTTCCGGGCGCGCTCGGACGGCAATCCCGGCGACATCGTCTACATGCAGCCGCACTCGGCGCCCGGCGTCTACGCCCGCGCCTTCCTCGAAGGCTTTCTGGGCGAAGACGACCTGGCGCACTTCCGCCAGGAAATCACGGCCACCACGCGCGGCCTGCGCGGCCTGTCGTCCTATCCCCACCCGTGGCTGATGCCCGACTTCTGGCAATTCCCAACCGGCTCCATGGGAATCGGCCCCATCAACGCGATCTACCAGGCGCGCTTCATGCGCTATCTGGAGCACCGCTCGCTGGTCCCCGGCGCCGACCGCAAGGTATGGGGCATCTTCGGCGACGGCGAAATGGACGAGCCTGAATCCATCGCCGCGCTCACGCTGGCCGCGCGCGAAAAGCTCGACAACCTGATCTTCGTCGTCAACTGCAACCTGCAGCGCCTGGACGGCCCGGTGCGCGGCAACGGCCGCATCATCGACGAGCTGGAAACCCTGTACGCCGGCGCGGGCTGGAACGTCATCAAGCTGGTCTGGGGCAGCGACTGGGACGCCCTGTTGCGCCGGGACACAGGCGGCGCGCTGGCCCGCGCCTTCGCCAACACCGTGGACGGCCAGTTCCAGACCTTCGCGGCCAACGACGGCGCCTTCAACCGCGCCCATTTCTTCAACCAGAATCCCGAGCTGGCTGCACTGGTGGCCGACTGGTCGGACGAAGCCATCGACCGCCTGAGCCGGGGTGGCCACGACATGGTGAAGATCCACGCCGCTTACCACCGCGCCGCGCGTCACCGCGGCCAGCCCACCGTCATCCTCGCGCAGACCAAGAAGGGGTTCGGCATGGGCACGGCCGGCCAGGGCAAGATGACGACCCACCAGCAGAAGAAACTGGACGACGAGGCGCTGCTCGCCTTCCGCGACCGCTTCGCGCTGCCGATTTCCGACGCCGACTGCCTGGCGCTCAAGTTCTACCGGCCCGCCGACGACAGCGCCGAGCTCCGCCACCTGCAGGCGCGCCGCGCCGCGCTGGGCGGCTACATCCCGCGCCGCAACGCCGAGGCCCCGCGGCTCGCGCCGCCGGACGCAGACCAATGGGCGCGTTTCGCCCTGGCTGCCGACGGCAAGGAAATGTCGTCCACGATGGCCATCGTGCGCATGCTCACCGCGCTGCTGAAAGACGCCACCGTGGGTCCGCGCATCGTCCCCATCGTTGCCGACGAAGCCCGCACCTTCGGCATGGCCAACCTGTTCCGGCAGATCGGCATCTATTCCGCGCAAGGCCAGCTCTATGAACCCGAGGACATCGGCTCGGTGCTGTACTACCGCGAGGCGCGCGACGGCCAGATCCTCGAAGAAGGCATTACCGAGGCCGGCGCGATCTCGTCATGGACCGCGGCCGGCACCAGCTATTCGGTCAACGGCCTGCCGATGCTGCCCTTCTATATCTATTACTCGATGTTCGGATTCCAGCGCATCGGGGACCTGATCTGGGCCGCCGCCGACCAGCGCACGCGGGGCTTCCTGATCGGCGCCACGTCGGGCCGCACGACGCTGGGCGGCGAGGGGCTGCAACACCAGGACGGCTCCAGCCACATCATGGCCGCCACCGTCCCCAACTGCCGCGCCTACGACCCGGCCTACGCCTACGAGGTCGCCGTCATCGTGGAACACGGCATGCGCCGCATGCTGGACGAACAGCGCGACGAATTCTTCTACCTGACCGTTACGAACGAAAATCTGGCGCAGCCCGGCATGCCCAAGGACCCGGCCACGCGCGAAGGCATCCTGCGCGGCCTGTACCGGCTGCGGCCCGCGCGCGGCAAGGCTCAGGTCCGCCTCCTGGCCGCCGGCCCCATGCTGCGCGAGGCCGATATGGCCGCCACGCGCCTGCAGGAAGAATTCGGCGTGGACGCCGAGGTCTGGAGCGTCACCAGCTTTTCCGAGCTGGCCCGCAGCGGCCGCCAGGCCGAGCGCGCGCGCGTGCTGGGCCTGGACGCGCCCGATGATCAGGACTGGGTGCGCGCGTGCCTGGGCGATAGCGACGCGCCGGTGATCGGGGCCAGCGACTATGTGCGCGCCGTGCCCGAACAGATCCGCGCATACGTGCCCGCGCCCTACCGCACGCTCGGCACCGACGGGTTCGGCCGCAGCGACACCCGGGCCAGGTTGCGCGATTTCTTCGAGGTCAGCGCGGACTGGATCGTGCTGTACGCCCTGGACAGCCTGGGCAGGCAGGACGACGCGCGCGCACTGCGCGAATCCCTGAATGCCGGCAGCCGCCAGGCGCCGCCCTGGGAGGTCTGACTCTCGTCCATCGAACCTCGACCATCGGACCGATGCAGCGCTGGTGTTTGCTTGATTAAAAGCTAACCAAAGCGAACACTCGCTGCAGTGCAGCAACCAAGCACCCGCGCTTTCTGGTGAAATACGGGTGTTCCCCAAGCATTTCGCAAAGAATACGGCGGGCCGCGAGCCCGCCTTTTGTCATCCCGTTTTTTTCATCCCTGTTTTTTTTCCGTTAGCCCTTTCAGGCCCCGATCCCATGGACGAAACTCTCACCAAACTGGCGTTGGACTACCACGCCTATCCCACTCCCGGCAAAATCTCGGTCACCCCGACCAAGACCCTGGCCAACCAGGACGACCTGTCCCTGGCCTACTCCCCCGGCGTGGCTGCGGCTTGCATGGCCATTTTCGACCAGGGCGACGACGCCGCCTCCAAGTACACGTCGCGCGGCAACCTCGTGGGCGTGATCACCAACGGTACGGCCGTGCTGGGCCTGGGCAACATCGGCCCGCTGGCCGCCAAGCCCGTGATGGAAGGCAAGGGTTGCCTGTTCAAGAAATTCGCCGGCATCGACGTGTTCGACATCGAGCTGGCCGAGAACGATCCGGACAAGCTGGTCGACATCATCGCAGCGCTGGAGCCCACGCTGGGCGGCGTCAACCTTGAAGACATCAAGGCGCCCGAGTGCTTCTACATCGAGAAGAAGCTGCGCGAGCGCATGAAGATCCCCGTCTTCCACGACGACCAGCACGGCACCGCCATCATCTCGTCGGCCGCCATCCTGAACGGCCTGAAGGTCGTGAACAAGGACATCGGGTCGGTCAAGCTGGCCTGCTCGGGCGCCGGCGCCGCCGCCATCGCCTGCCTGGACCTCCTGGTCCACCTGGGCATCAAGCGCGAAAACATCTTCGTGGTTGACTCGCGCGGCGTCATCTGGGACGGCCGCGACGAGAACATGGAAGCCAACAAGAAGCGCTACGCGCAGAAGACCGACGCGCGCACGCTCGCCGACGTGGTCAATGGCGCCGATGTCTTCCTGGGCTGCTCCACCGCCGGCGTGCTGACCGCCGACATGGTCAAGACCATGGCCGACCGTCCGCTGATCCTGGCCCTGGCCAACCCGGAACCGGAAATCCGCCCCGAAGTCGCCAAGGCCGCGCGCCCCGACTGCATCATCGCAACCGGCCGCTCGGACTACCCGAACCAGGTCAACAACGTCCTGTGCTTCCCCTTCATCTTCCGCGGCGCCATGGATGCCGGCGCCTCGCGCATCACCGAGGAAATGAAGCTGGCGTGCGTCAAGGCCATCGCCGATCTGGCGCAGGCCGAGCAGAACGATGAAGTGGCCCGCGCCTACGCCGGCCAGGAACTGTCGTTCGGTCCCGAGTACATCATTCCGAAGCCGTTCGACCCGCGCCTGATCGTCCAGATCGCCCCGGCTGTGGCGCAAGCCGCCGCCGACTCCGGCGTCGCCGCCCGTCCCATCGAGGACATCGAGGCCTACCGCCAGAAGCTGATGGGCTTCGTGTACCACTCGGGCCAGCTGATGCGCCCGCTGTTCGCCCAGGCCAAGAAGGCGCCCAAGCGCGTCATCTACGCCGACGGCGAAGACGAACGCGTCCTGCGCGCGGTGCAGACGGTCGCCGACGAAAAGCTGGCGTTCCCGATCCTGATCGGCCGTCCCGCAGTCATCGAGATGCGCATCCAGAAGGCCGGCCTGCGTCTCGTCGCCGGCCAGCACTTCGAGATCGTCGATCCCGAAGACGACAGCCGCTTCAACGAAACGTGGAACGCGTACTACCAGCTGAAGGGCCGTGAAGGCGTGACGCCGGCCATCGCCAAGGCGATGATCCGCAAGCACAACACGCTGATCGGCGCGATGCTGCTGCGCCGTGGCGACGCCGACGCGCTGCTGTGCGGCGTGGCCAGCAAGTACGACAACCAGCTCAAGTACATCGACGAAATCATCGGCAAGAAGGAAGGCCAGACGTACGCCGCCCTGAACGTGCTGATGCTGCCCGACCAGACGCTGTTCGTCACCGACACGCACGTCAACGAGAACCCGTCGGCCGACGAAGTCGCCAGCATCACCATCCAGGCCGCCGATGAAATGCTGCGTTTCGGCGTCGTGCCCAAGATCGCCCTGCTGTCGCACTCGAACTTCGGCAGCCGCGTCACGGAATCGTCGCGCAAGATGGCCGCCGCGCGCCAGATCGTGCAAGACCGCGCGCCCGATCTGGAAGTCGACGGCGAAATGCACGCCGATGCCGCCCTGTCGGAAAAGATCCGCGTCCTGGCCTACCCGGACAGCACGCTGAAGGGCCGCGCCAACCTGCTGGTCATGCCCAATCTGGACACGGGCAACATCACGTACAACATGCTGAAGATGACCGGCAGCAATGGCGTCGCGATGGGTCCGATCCTGCTGGGCGCCGCGCGTCCCGTGCACATCCTGACCACCAGCGCCACCGTGCGCCGCATCGTCAACATGACGGCGCTGGCCGTGGTGGACGCGCAGCAGGAAGCCGCAGAAGAAGCCAAGAAGCGCCGCCGCTGATCGCACCGTCTCATTGCAGACACGCGGGGGCCCCAAACGGGGCGCCCGTTTTCATTCGGGATGGTAAAACCTAGCTTGTCCTTTACCTGGAGACGACATGCTGGCCGATGCAATGTATGCCTGGTTCCACTACCTGGCGATCTTCGTAATGGTGGTGGTCATGACCGCCGAAGCCGTATTGCTGCGCCCCGACCTGACGGCCTCGGGCGTGAAGCGTCTCATCATCTATGACCGCCTCTATGGCCTGTCCGCGATCCTGGTGCTCATCACCGGCGTGCTGCGGCTGACGCTGGGCGCCAAGGGCGCGGCGTTCTACATGAGCAACCCCTGGTTCCACGCCAAGATCTCGCTCTTCGTCGTCATCGCGGTCTGTTCCATCCCGCCCACGCTCACTTTCCTGCGTTGGTCAAAGCAACGTCGCCAGCAGCCGGAGTTCATCCCCACCCTGCCCGAGATCAAGCGCGCGCGGCGCTGGGTGATGATCGCCTCGCACCTGTTCATCTTCCTGCCGCTCTTCGCGGTGCTGATGGCGCGCGGCATCGGCTATTGACGCATCCGGCGGCTGACGCCCCCGCTCAGGGGCAGCGCGCCCGGGGCGGGCGCTCCGGCTCCTTGCCGTCAATGATGAAGGTATCGAAGCGGATGACGCCCGCCGCTTCGTTGTCCACGATGTCCACGACCTCGCCTTGCAGCGTCTGCAAGACGGACTTGCCCTCGGGCACATCCTCATGGCCGGCGCGCTTGGCAGCCTGCCCGTTCCACGGCGAAAAAACCAGCACACCGGGATACGGTTCGCGCTCGCCCGCGGCCTTGCGCCGCGCAGTCCTGAATTGTGTGCCGGCGGGGTAGGTCAGCCCGCCGAACGGGGTGCTGCACGCGAGCGCCGCATCCGTGACCCGCAGCACTTCGCGCGACCCATCCAGATAAAGGCTCGGCCGGCTCAGGTAGAGCCCGAACACCCGCACGGCAGTCGTGCCGTTCACGCTCACCCGCCAACGGTCCGGGTCGCGCGAACCATCGGTATAGACGGTGCCGTCAGACCCGCGCAGCACGGCCCCCGGCGCGATCTCCTGGTCTGCGACCCGGTTGCCGTCCGCCAGCACGCATTGTTCAAACGCCTTCAAGGCGCCATCGGGCATCACGTCGAACTCGATGTCCTGCGAGGCATCGCAACGCCAGCCCTGCACGTCCTGCACGCCGGCGCCGCGCAGGATGACGGATCGCGGATGCCTGCCTAGCAGCGCATACGTGTCCTTCTCGTACTCGGCATCGAGATAACGCCGCACGAACGTCGCGTTCACACCCAGCATGGACACCGCCTGCGGAAAGCTCGCCTCGACGTAGGTGTCGAGCTTTCCTTCGTCCTGCAGCTTCAACCGCGTACCGGCAGGCATCGTGACACCGCTCACTGTCGTGGCCTGCTGCAACGTCACATTGCGTGCCGCTTCGCCGCGTTCGATCTCCCGCTCGATCTGCCACATCATGGCCTGGAACCACGCATAAAAACCGAACGGAACCAACAGCGCCACGCACAGCAACGCCGACGTCTTCCAGAATTTGCGAACCGTGCGCCGCGCGCCGCGGCTGATCGCCAGAACCAGCCCCCATCCCAGCAGCAACAGTCCTGCGAAGAAGCCGGCGGTAAGCAAGATGAAAAAACTGGCGCTGGGAAGGGCTATCGGAATCATGGCGGTGATGCTATCCGCAAAATTACTCTGTGGCGAATTATCAGAATTTTATTAAAGACACCACTTCTCAGACCGAATGTAATGAGCCCTGTCGACGGAAGCACACCCTGAACCGCTGAAAAACACCGTCGGCAAATCGTTTCTCAGCCCTTTCTGACAGACATCAATCATGAAATCCAAGGTGTTCATTGCGCTGGCCATCAGCGCCTTCGCTTCCACTTCGCAACTGGCATTCGCGGCCGACGGCACAATCACTTTCACCGGCGCAGTCTCCGCCAACACGTGCACCATCGACGGCAACGGCAGCAGCAACAAGAACTTCAACGTGCTCATGCCCTCGGTCGGCGTCGACGCCTTGACCACGGCAGGCCAAACGGCCGGTACCACGCCGTTCACCATCCGACTGACGGGATGCACCCCGGACACGGGCATGGTCCACACCCTGTTCGAACCCGGCTCCAATGGCAACGCCGCAACCGGCAACCTGACGATCGGCGCGGGCGGCGCAAACAACGTTGAAATCCGTCTTCTCAATGGCGACGCAACGCCCATCAACGTCACGGTGGCCGACGAAGCCCAGAACTCCAAGGCCGTTTCCCTGAGCAGCGGCGAGGCCTCGCTCAATTACCTGGCCCAGTATTTCGCGCTCGGTCAGGCCAGCGCCGGCAACGTAACCGCCACCGCCAAATACACCATCATTTACCAATAGGCCGCCAGGCTCGGCCTCTGCAATGCCTTGAAGCCGCCCGGATCAGTAGTCAAGACCCACCGTTATAGTCCGAGGAATCCGATGAACCCATTCAACGTAGCTATTGCTGCCACCGCGTTGGCAGGCTGTATTTCCGCCGCCGCGCCGGCCACCGCATCCGTCGTCATTGGCAGCACTCGCATCATCTATGAAGCTGGGCAGGCCGAAGTCAACGTCAAGCTCAAGAACGAGGGCAGCCAACCTGCCCTCACCCAAGCCTGGATCGACAAGGGCGACGCCAAGGCGGCGCCCGGCTCCATCCAGGTCCCGTTCATTGTGACCCCGCCCGTCACCCGCATCGACCAAGGCAAAGGCCAGACCCTGCGCCTGATGCATACGGGCGAATCGATGGTCCAGGATAAGGAGTCCGTATTCTGGCTCAACGTGCTGGAAATCCCCCCCAAGGAAAAGGCCGGCCAGAATCTGCTGCAAATGGCCTTCCGCTCACGGATCAAGCTGTTCTACCGTCCCGCAGGTCTCAAAGGCAAAGCCGAGGACGCGCCCTCGCAGGTCAGCTGGCGCCTGGTCAAATCCGGCAATCGCAACGCCATCGAAGCCACCAACCCGACTCCGTATCACGTCACCTTCATCGAAGTGAATGTGGCAAGCAACGGCAAGCGCGCCAAGTTCACCGACGGGGACATGCTGGCCCCCGGTGAAAAGAAGGTCCTTCCCCTGGTGGGCGACGTTGTCCAGGGCGCCAACACCGAAGTGACGTACCGCTTCCTTAACGACCACGGCGGCGCCGTCAAAGGCACCCGCACCCTCAGCCCCGCGTAGCACAACCCAAGCGTTTCCGGCCCGCACTGACCGGCCAGCAGTCCGCTCTCAAAACCAAGACTCGACGCCTGCAGGGGCGGCGCTAACGGCCGGATTCATCCAGCCAACAGCGCCGCGCTTGATCACGCACGCCCTCACCATGAAACCTCTTGCCACCACGCCGCATTTCGCGCTCGCCGCGATCACGCTCAGCCTGCTCAGCGCAACTGCATGGGCCGCAGGCGCCGAGCTCGCAGCCTTGGATGCGGACGTGGAATTCAACGATGCCTTTTTGGGCGGAGCAAACGTGGACGTCAGCCAGTTCGCGCGCTCAAACAGCGCCATTCCGGGCACCTACCGTCTCGACGTTCTGGTGAACGACCGCTGGCTGGGGCGTTCCGACGTGCGGATCGGCAAGCCCTCGTCGGGCAACGCGCCGCTTCAAGCGTGTTTCGACCGGCCGCTGGTGGATATGGTGGGCATCGACCTCACGAAGATCGACGACGCGCCTGCCGAACGGCTGAGCGGCAACGAGTGCGTTGCGCTGGCCGAGCTGGTGAAGGAAGCAAGCGCGGAGTTTGATGCAGGAGAACAGCGGCTGAACGTGACGGTGCCTCAGGCGTCGCTGGTCCGGCAGGGCCGCGGCTATGTGGATCCGAAGCAGTGGGACGAAGGCGTGCCGGCCGCACTACTGAATTACAACACCAACTTCTACACCTCCCGCGCCAACGGCAAATCTTCGACGCAGAGTTTTGCCGGTCTGAATGCCGGCGCGAACGTGGGCCCCTGGCGCCTGCGGCACACCGGCAACGCGACGAAAGGCAGCAAAAGCAGCCTGCAGTATCAAAGCGTGCAGACCAATCTGCGGCGCAACATCACCGGCATGAAAAGCCAGCTGGTCATCGGCGACGCGTTCACGGACGGCTCCACCTTCGACAGCGTCGGCTTTCGCGGCGTGCAGATGTCCAGCGACGATCGCATGTATCCCGAATCGCAGCGCGGCTTTGCGCCGACGCTGCGCGGCATCGCCAACACCAATGCGCGCGTCCAGGTCCGCCAGAACGGCAACATCATTTACGAAACCACCGTGGCCCCCGGCCCGTTCATCATCGACGACCTGTATGCCACGGGATACGGCGGCGACCTGGAAATGGTGGTCAACGAAGCCGACGGCCGCGTCCTGGTGTCGCGCGTTCCTTTCTCCGGCGCGGTGAATTCCTTGCGCCCGGGTGTGACCCGGTACAGCGTTACCGCGGGCCAATACCGCACGCCGCAGACGGCCGATCGGCCCCTGATGGCGCAAGCCACCGTGCAGCATGGCATCAACAATCTCGTGACCGCATACGGCGGCCTGACCGGGGCGCAGGGCTACGCAGCGGTAATGGGCGGCGCCGCGCTGAACACCGATTTCGGTGCGTTTGGCCTGGACGTGACCCAGGCGGCCACGCGCCTGCCCAAGGAAAAGAACCGCAATGGTCAAAGCGTCAAACTCAGCTACTCCAAGTTCCTGGCCCCCACCAACACAAGCCTCACGCTGGGCGCCTACCGCTATTCCAGCCGCGGGTACCTCAGCATGGCTGACGCCATGGAACTGAGATCCCGGCATGAGCAGGGGCAAGGCGCTGGCCAGTATGGCACGCAGCGCGGCCGCCTGCAGGCGACGATCAACCAGAATCTTCCGCAGGGTTATGGCTCCATCCATTTCACCGGCTCGACGCAGGATTACTGGGATAAGTCCGGCCGCGACACGCAGATGCAGGCTGGCTACAGCAACAGTTTCAAGAAAGTGAACTACAGCGTTTCTGCGACCCGCCAACTCAACGTGGGCACGCAGAAGTGGGACAACCAGGTCATGCTCAACGTGGGCATCCCGCTGGGGCGCCATCAGAACCCGGTCTATGCGTCGACCAGCCTGCAAAAGGGATCGGATGGATCGAGCAGCGTCCAGCAATCCGTGGCAGGCTCGCTCGGCGCAGACAACGCGTTCAACTATGGCGTCAGCGCCGGGCGCGCCATGTCTGCCAATAGCCCGGCCAACACCAACATTGCGGCGAACGCCTCGTACCTCACCCCCGTGACCGCCGTCGCGGCCAATGCCAGCACCAGTTCGAACTACACGCAATACGGCGCAGGCCTGTCCGGCGGCGTCGTAGCCTATGGCGGCGGCGTCGTCATGACGCCGGCCTCCGGCGAAACGGTCGCCATCGTCGAGGCGAAAGACGCCGCGGGCGCGCGGGTGCTCAACAGCAGCGGCGTGCGCCTCGATTCCAAGGGCCGCGCGATCGTATCGACATTGACACCCTACGCCAGAAACAGCGTCGAACTCGATCCCAAGGGACTGCCTCTCAATGTCGAACTCAAGGCCACCGAGCAACATGTGGCCCCCACCGCCGGTGCCGTGGTTCGGCTGACCTTCGAAACCGAAAACGCAGGAAGCGCGGCGCTGCTGACCGTCACCACGCCGAGCGGCGAGCCCCTTCCTTTCGGCGCCGACGTTCTGGACGCGGACGGAAAGAGCGTGGGCGTCGTGGCGCAGGGCGGCCGCGTCCTTGCGCGCGGGTTGAAGGACACCCAGGGCATCCTGACCGTGAAATGGGGCGCAAACGATGGCGAAACATGCACGTTCGGCTATGCCCTTTCGGCGCGGCCGCCCAAAGACGGATCGCTGCCGCAGGCGAGTGGACTGCTCTGCGAGCGGTCGGCGCTAACCCGGGTAGCCAAAAACTGATGATGAGAATACTGATGAATAAACCCGTCCTGCATGCGGCGATCGTGCTGCTTGCCTTGTTTGGATCCACCGCTTCGTGGGCCGCCTCGATTTGCACCCAGACGATAAGTGCGGTTTCCGTGAACACGCCGGCTCACATCACGGTACCCCGGGATGCGGCCAATGGCATGGCGCTGACCGGCTGGCTGGAGACCGACGCCACCACCAACTGGTTCAATTGCAATGCTCCCGCAGGCGTCGGCACCGGCACGAGTATGCGCGCATCCACTTCCAGCTCGGGCTGGACCAAGGCGGTTGACGGAATCACGTACACGGTCTACGCGACTGGCGTCGAAGGCCTGGGCGTCATCCTTGCCGGCCGGAGCTATTTGAACGGCTGCGGGTGGGCAGCTTTCCAGGCGCTGACGCACATCTGGAGAGGCGGCGCGTGCAACATGGCAGGCGCCGTCACCAACGGCGGGCAGCTACGTGCGATGTTCGTCAAAACCGGACCCGTGGCCACCGGCATTGTTCCACCGATAACCATCGCCGCTGCGGCACCGACATCGAACGAAGCAGGTGGCGGCATCGCCACGAATTCGGGCCTCGAAATCCAGTTCGTTACCATGGCGATGCTGGTGACGTCACGGGCCTGCACCACGCCCGACGTTTCCGTATTCCTCGGAACACCCAAGTCGTCGGTTTTCACCGGCAAGGGTTCGTCCAGTCAGCTTGTGGGATTCGATATTTCATTGAACGGCTGTCCGGCGGGAATGAGCGCCATCCACTATCAGATCGACGCCGCCACCCCAGTCGTGGACGCCGCAAACGCGGTCATCGGCCTGGACGCAAACTCTTCGGCGACGGGCGTCGGCGTCCAGTTGCTGGACGGAGACGGGAACCCCGCCATTCTGGGAAGAAGGCAGCCATTTGCCGGCTACAACAGCGCAACGGGCGGCAGCTTCAAGATTCCCTTGCAGGCCAGATACCGTCAAACCGGCGACAAGGTCACACCCGGCTCGGCCAACGCGGCAGTCACCTTCACGATGAACTACCTGTAACCGCGAACATGTAACCGCCAAACAAAAACGCCAGTCGGCGCTGAGCTGACTGGCGTTTTGCCGGAAGGCGGCGCCTTCCGGAGGGGCGTTGCGAATTAACGCTTGTCCATCGGGGGCACGTCGCGCGTGACCGAACCGGTGAACAACTGGCGCGGACGGCCGATCTTGTAGTCGGGATCCGACAGCATTTCGTTCCACTGGGCGATCCAGCCCACCGTGCGGGCCAGCGCGAAGATGGCGGTGAACAGCGAGGTCGGGATGCCGATGGCGCGCTGGACGATACCCGAGTAGAAGTCCACGTTCGGGTACAGCTTGCGCTGGACGAAGTACGGATCCGACAGGGCGATGCGTTCCAGTTCCATGGCCAGCTTGAACAGCGGGTCGTTTTCCAGGCCCAGGGCCGAGAGCACTTCCTTGCAGGTTTCCTGCATCAGCTTGGCGCGCGGGTCGTAGTTCTTGTAGACGCGGTGGCCAAAGCCCATCAGGCGCACGCCCGAGTTCTTGTCCTTGACCTTCTCCATGAACTCGCCGACCTTGTCGATGCCGCCGTTGGCTTGCAGTTCTTCGAGCATCTGCAGGCAAGCTTCGTTGGCGCCGCCGTGAGCCGGACCCCACAGGCAAGCCACGCCAGCCGAGATCGCGGCAAACGGGTTGGTGCCCGACGAACCGCACAGACGCACGGTCGAGGTGGAGGCGTTTTGCTCGTGGTCGGCGTGCAGGATGAAGATGCGGTCCAGCGCGCGCTCGACGACTTCATTGACCTTGTAGTCTTCGCACGGCGTGGCGAACATCATGCGCAGGAAGTTGCCCGTGTAGGACAGGTCGTTCTGCGGGTAGATGAACGGTTGGCCTTGCGAGTACTTGTACGCCATCGCAACCAGCGTCGGCATCTTGGCGATCAGGCGGATGGCCGAGATGTGACGATGCTGCGGGTTCGTGATGTCGGTGGAGTCGTGGTAGAACGCGGACAGCGCGCCGACCAGGCCCGTCAGGACGGCCATCGGGTGGGCGTCGCGGCGGAAACCACGCAGGAAGAAGTGCAGTTGCTCGTTGACCATCGTGTGATGGGTCACTTGCGAGTCGAAATCGGCCTTTTGCTCCTGGTTCGGCAGTTCGCCGTTCAGGATCAGGTAGCAGATGTCCATGAAGTCGCAGTTCACGGCCAGCTGTTCGATCGGGTAGCCGCGGTACAGCAGTTCGCCCTTGTCGCCGTCGATGTACGTGATGCCGGATTCGCACGCGGCCGTCGACATGAAGCCGGGGTCAAACGTGAACATGCCCGTCTGGCCGTAAAGCTTGCGGATGTCGATCACATCCGGACCGACCGTGCCCTTGTAGACAGGGAACTCAATGGGTGCGCTGCCATCCGAGAAGGATAGAGTGGCTTTTTTGTCAGACAGGTTCATGTTTATTCCTCTCAATTAATCAGAGCGCGCGCATCTGGCCAATAATGCCTCGAAGCCTGGGCGTATCCAGCTCACCTTCGAGTTCCTTACGGGCCAGCAGCAGATCGAGAAGATCGTTGTCTCCCATCTCGAACAGCTGGGTCAATGCGGCCACGTCATCATCGGTAAGTTCAGCCTCGTGGGCATCCAGATACCGGGTGATGATCAAGTCGTTTTCGAGCAGGCCGCGGCGCGCCCGCCAACGCAGTCGCGCCCGCTCCAGTTCAGTCAGCCTGCTCATTCGTACACCTCAAATACACAAAAACTAAACCGTGCGGCGGACCATCAGTTCCTTGATCTTGCCGATCGCCTTGGTCGGGTTCAGTCCCTTGGGACAGACGTCGACGCAATTCATGATCGTGTGGCAACGGAACAGGCGGTACGGGTCTTCCAGGTTGTCCAGACGCTCGCCGGTGGCTTCGTCGCGGCTGTCGGCGATGAAGCGGTAGGCTTGCAGCAGGCCGGCCGGGCCGACGAACTTGTCAGGATTCCACCAGAACGACGGGCAGGAAGTGGAACAGCACGCGCACAGGATGCACTCGTACAGACCGTCCAGCTCTTCGCGCGCCTCGGGCGACTGCAGGCGCTCTTTTTCGGGCGGCGGCGTGTCGTTGATGAGGTACGGGCGGATCGAGTGGTACTGGTTGAAGAAGTGCGTCATGTCCACGATCAGATCGCGGATGACCGGCAGACCGGGCAGCGGACGCAGCACGATCGGTTCCTTCAGTTCGCGCAGGTTCGTCGTGCAGGCCAGACCGTTCTTGCCGTTGATGTTCATGGCGTCGGAACCGCACACGCCTTCACGGCACGAGCGGCGCAGGGCCAGGCTGTCATCGACGTCGTTCTTGATGCGCACCAGCGCATCGAGCAGCATCTTGTCGGTGGGCTGGAGTTCGACGTCCAGCTTCTGCATGTAGGGACGCTCGTCCTTGTCCGGATCGTAGCGGTAGATTTCGAACTTGACGATTCTCTTGGTGCTCATAGTAGGCTCAATCCGGACTTAGAAGGTACGCGCCTTGGGCGGGAAGGATTCGACCGTCAGCGGCTTCATCTGAACAGGCTTGTAATCCAGGCGGCTGCCTTCGGAGTACCACAGCGTGTGCTTCAGCCAGTTCTCGTCGTCGCGCGTCGGGTGATCGTCCAGCGCGTGCGCGCCGCGGCTTTCGGTGCGGGCGGCGGCCGACTTGATCGTGGCGCGGGCCACTTCGGTCATGTTCGCCAGTTCCAGCGCCTCGACGCGGGCGGTGTTGAACACCTTGGACTTGTCCTTGAAGTAGATGCTGTCGGCTTGCTTGGCCAGATCTTCGATCTGGGTCACGCCTTCGTTCAGCAGCTCCAGCGTGCGGAACACGCCGCAGTGGCGCTGCATCGAGAAGCGGATGGCGTTGCCGATGTCTTGCGTCTTTTCGCCGGAGGTGCGCGATTCCAGCTTGTTGATGCGATCCAGCGAGAATTCGACGGCCTGTTGCGGCAGGTCCTGGTGCGCGCGCTGGCGCTCCGGATGCGAATTCACGATGTGGTTGCCGGTGGCGCGGCCGAACACGATCAGGTCGAGCAGCGAGTTCGTGCCCAGGCGGTTCGCGCCGTGGACCGAGACCGCGGCACACTCGCCGATGGCGTACAGGCCGTTGACGATCTTGTTCTCGCCGTTTTCGCGCGTCAGCACCTGGCCGTGATAGTTGGCCGGAATGCCGCCCATCTGGTAGTGGATGGTCGGGACGACGGGGATCGGTTCCTTGATCGGGTCCACGTTGCCGAACTTGATGGCGATTTCGCGGATCGAAGGCAGGCGCTTGTTGATGACGTCGGCGCCCAGGTGATCGAGCTTGAGCACCACGTAGCTGCCGTCCGGACCGCAGCCGCGGCCTTCCTTGATTTCCTGGTCCATCGAACGCGACACGAAGTCGCGCGGCGCCAAGTCCTTCAGGGTGGGCGCATAGCGCTCCATGAAGCGCTCGCCATCCTTGTTCAGCAGGATGCCGCCTTCGCCGCGCACGCCTTCCGTGATCAGCACGCCCGCGCCGGCCACGCCGGTCGGGTGGAACTGCCAGAATTCCATGTCCTGCAGCGGGATGCCGGCACGGGCAGCCATGCCCAGGCCGTCGCCGGTATTGATGAATGCATTGGTGGAAGCGGCCCAGATACGGCCCGCGCCGCCGGTGGCCAGCACCGTGGTCTTGGCTTCCAGGATGTAGATCTCGCCCGTTTCCATTTCGAGGGCGGTCACGCCCACGACGTCGCCGGCTTCGTTGCGCAGCAGGTCCAGCGCCATCCATTCGACGAAGAACTGGGTGCGCGCGGCAACGTTGCGTTGGTACAGGGTGTGCAGCAGGGCGTGGCCGGTACGGTCGGCAGCGGCACAGGCGCGCTGGACCGGCTTTTCGCCGAAGTTGGCGGTGTGGCCGCCGAACGGACGCTGGTAGATCGTGCCGTCGGGGTTGCGGTCGAACGGCATGCCGAAGTGCTCGAGCTCGTACACGGCGTTCGGTGCTTCACGGCACATGAATTCGATGGCGTCCTGGTCGCCCAGCCAGTCCGAACCCTTGACGGTGTCGTACATGTGCCAGTACCAGTTGTCTTCGCTCATGTTGCCCAGCGAGGCGCTCACGCCGCCTTGCGCGGCCACGGTGTGCGAACGCGTGGGGAACACTTTGGAGAGCACCGCAACGGACAGGCCCGCTTGGGACAGTTGCAGCGAACAACGCATGCCGGCTCCGCCGGCGCCCACGACCACCACATCAAACTGGCGGCGCGGCAGGGATTTCAGGACAGAGACCACGGCTTAAATGCTCCAGAGGATTTGCGCGAAGTAAACGACCGAACCGACCAGCCAGAGGATCGTCAGCACTTGCATCAGCAGGCGCACGCCCACCGACTTGACGTAGTCCATCCAGATGTCGCGCACGCCAATCCAGGCATGCCAGGCCAGCGCAATGAATGCAAGGGTGGCCAGGATCTGGCCAACCGGAAGAACGCCCACGTAGAAATTGAACAGCGCGGTCCAGTGTTCGTACGTGAAGGCCGGCATCATCAGGATGCCGATGAGCAGCACCAGCGTGTACACGGCCATGATGACGGCGGTGATGCGCTGGATGATGAAATCCATGACGCCATAGTGGGCGCCGACGACCAGGCGCTTGGGTCCGTAGTTTTTAGCGGCGGCCATTTACAGCACTCCGAACAGTTTGAGAGCGAACACCAGGGTCAGCGCGAGGCTGACGCCAAACACCACGCCGGCGCTCTTCTTGGAGGACTGCTTGTCGATGCCGATGTGCAGATCCAGGAGCAGGTACCGGATGCCCGCACAGAAGTGATGCAGGTAGCCCCAGACGAGGACGAGGAAAACGAGCTTGACGATCGGGTTGCCGGCGTACGCGGCCACGGCGGCGAACGTCTGCGGTGCGGCCACACTGGCCGCGAACAGCGGCAGAATGACCAAGGGAAGACAGAGGAACAACAACGCGCCGCTTACGCGGTGCAGAATGGACAGCTTGCCGGCCAGGGGCAGGCGGTAACTGGCAAGTTGCGCAATACCAATATTGCGAAACTGCGGACGTGGCTTGGCAGCGGTGTCGGACATGACGGCCTCGGTGTTTCGGAACTAGGGAATCGTTACGGCTAAATCGCCGCGGCCCTTGCGGGCAAACGCGGTATTTTCGCCCAGAGACGGGTTGGTATCAAATCGTAGGTAAAAAGCTCATCAATTCAGACTATTGCGGTAGTGGTATCGATCGGTCAAGTACAACCCCCGGCGGATTTCCATGGGGCGGTCACCGTATGTGTAAGACACCCGGTCTACCTGCAACAACGGCGTGCCGGCGGCAACATTAAGCAGCGTACAGACTTCGGCCGGCGCGGCGACCGCGCGCAGCTTCTCGTCCGCGCGCACCATGCTGACGCCGAACTCGGATTCAAAAAGGCCATAGAGCGGCGCCTTGTTGGCGGTCAGCAGCTCAAGGGTAAGACCACGGAATATGGAACCGGGGAGCCAGATGTCGTCCAGCACGGTCGGTGTCTGCCCCATGGACAGCAGGCGGCGGATCATGACGACGGTCTCGCCGGCGCGCAGGTCCAACGCGCGGGCGATCTCGGCGGGCGCGCGGGTGCGGCGGCATTCCAGGATGCGGCTTTCGGCGCGGCCGGCCTCGCCCTCTTCGTCGGGGGCCAGGCGCAGGAAACGGTAGCGCACGCGGGCTTCGTGATGGGTGGCGACAAAAGTGCCCTTGCCCTGGCGGCGCAGCAGCATGTGCTCGGCGGCCAGCTCATCGACCGCCTTGCGCACCGTGCCCTGGCTCACCTGAAAACGGGCGGCCAGATCGATTTCGCTGGGGATGAGCTCGCCGGGCTTCCATTCGCCGCGTTCGAGGCTTTGGACAAGCAGATCCTTGATCTGGCGGTAGAGCGGACTGAAAGCGGCTCCCTCGCCCGTTGGACGGGCGGCGCGATTGCGTAAGGAGGTTTCGGGCCTAGGCTCTGCCATGGATCTTCTTGAAAGTGTCATGTTTATCCGGATGAATGAGAAGGCAGCACCAAGGGATGCAGACTCATCCGTATGCGCTGCTGCCGCCGGCCTGATGGCTTGATAACAGGCGCGCGGCCCAGTGGGCCGCGGCGCATTCGAATAAACGCTCTATTGTGGCATATCGGGAGGCGAGCTGTCCAACGTCTTATGTCTTATATAAGATAGAAGATCAATTGACGCTTACGTTAATTCGATCTAGGATTCAAAGCTGTCCGCGCGACGCGCAGCGCCCCTGGCGGCCGCTTGTTACCGCGCCCAACGATTACACTGATTGGTGAGATTTTTTTCTCGCCAAACCATTACGGAGAACGTCCATGTCCAAGCCTGCCTTGCGTGTCGCCGTCACCGGCGCCGCCGGCCAAATCGGTTACGCACTGCTATTCCGCATCGCCTCGGGCGAAATGCTGGGTAAAGATCAACCCGTCATCCTGCAACTGCTGGAAATCCCCGACGAGAAAGCGCAAAAGGCCCTGAAGGGCGTCATCATGGAACTGGATGACTGCGCCTTCCCGCTGCTGCAGGAAGTCACCGCGCACAGCGACCCGCGCACCGCCTTCAAGGACGCCGACGTGGCCCTGCTGGTTGGCGCCCGTCCGCGCGGCCCGGGCATGGAACGCAAGGACCTGCTGTCCGTCAACGCACAGATCTTCACGGCTCAGGGCAAGGCCCTGAACGACGTCGCCAGCCGCAACGTCAAGGTCCTGGTCGTCGGCAACCCCGCCAACACCAACGCCTACATCGCCATGAAGTCGGCGCCGGACCTGCCCGCCAAGAACTTCACCGCCATGCTGCGCCTGGACCACAACCGCGCCCTGTCGCAACTGGCCGCCAAGTCTGGCAAGGCCGTCGCCGACATCGAAAAGCTGGTCGTGTGGGGCAACCACTCGCCCACGATGTACCCCGACTTCCGCTTCGCCACCGTCGGCGGCGAATCGCTGTCCAAGCTGATCAACGACGACGCCTGGAACCGCGACACGTTCATCCCCACCGTGGGCAAGCGCGGCGCCGCCATCATCGAAGCCCGTGGCCTGTCCTCGGCCGCTTCGGCCGCCAACGCCGCCATCGACCACGTCCGTGACTGGGTCCTGGGCAGCAACGGCAAGTGGGTCACGATGGGCATCCCGTCGGACGGCTCCTACGGCATCCCCGAAGGCATCATCTACGGCGTGCCGGTCACCACCGAAAACGGCGAATACAAGCGCGTCGAAGGCCTGGAAATCGACGCCTTCTCGCGTGAGCGCCTGGACTTCACGCTGAAAGAGCTCCTCGAAGAGCGCGACGGCGTCAAGGACCTGCTGAAGTAAGCAGCTTGCAGTAAAAGGATTGGGCCCGTTCATGCGGGCCCAATCCTTAAGCGGGACCGCATTGCGCGCGGCAGCTGAAGTGCCGCAATACATGCCCGATGCATGCCGCAGTTCGTACGCATTAAATACCGCAGTACCGTGAAATACACCTGTCTCTTCGCTCTCTTCGCGAAAGATCTTGCCGCGGGGATTGTCGCGCAGGGGACAGATTTATTTTTCGGACCCGCGATAAGGTCGTGGGCTACCACGAACAGGAGACAACCATGGCCAGACCCGAATCGCCCGGCGCCCTCTTTCGCCGCGCGCTCGCCGAAGAGAATCCGCTGCAGATCATCGGCGCCATCAATGCGAACCACGCCCTGTTGGCCAAGCGCGCCGGCTATCGCGCGATCTACCTGTCCGGCGGCGGCGTCGCGGCCGGCTCGCTGGGCCTGCCGGACCTGGGCATCAACACGATGGACGACGTCCTCACCGACGTGCGCCGCATCACCGACGTGTGCGACGTGCCCCTGCTGGTGGACATCGACACCGGCTTCGGCCCGTCGGCGTTCAACATCGCCCGCACCGTCAAGAGCCTGATCAAGTTCGGCGCGGCCGCCTGCCACATCGAGGACCAGGTCGGCGCCAAGCGCTGCGGCCATCGGCCCGGCAAGGAAATCGTCACCACCGAGGAAATGGCCGACCGCGTGAAGGCGGCCGCCGACGCGCGCACCGACAGCGATTTCTACCTGATCGCCCGCACCGACGCGATCGCCTCGCACGGCGTGGACGCGGCCATCGAACGCGCGCTGGCCTGCGTGGAAGCCGGGGCCGATGCGATCTTCGCAGAAGCCGCCTACGACCTGCCCACCTACGACCGCTTCGTGAAGGCCGTCAAGGTGCCGGTGCTGGCCAACATCACCGAGTTCGGCAAGACGCCGCTGTTTTCGGTCGAAGAACTGAAGAGCGTGGGCGTAGGCATGGTGCTCTACCCGCTGTCCGCCTTCCGCGCCATGAACAAGGCCGCCGAAGCCGTTTACACCGCGATCCGCCGCGACGGCCACCAGAAAAACGTCGTCGATCTGATGCAGACGCGCGAAGAACTGTACGACCGCATCGGCTATCACGAATTCGAATCCAGGCTGGACGCGCTCTTCCAGAAGGGCAAGGCCTAGTTGCGCAACGTCAGGCGCGCGCCGCGGCAGACCTGCGGCGGCGTCCGTCCCATTGCATCTTCCATCGCGTAAGGAAAGGAGTAGAGACATGAGCACGGCTCCCAAGAAGCAAGAAGCCAAATCGGACGCCAAGCCGGAAGAGAAAGCCGGTTTCAAGCCCAAGAAGTCGGTTGCGCTGTCCGGCGTGGTCGCGGGCAACACCGCACTGTGCACCGTCGGCCGCAGCGGCAACGACCTGCACTATCGCGGCTATGACATCCTGGACATCGCCGACACCAGCGAGTTCGAGGAAATCGCCCACTTGCTCGTCCATGGCAAGCTGCCCAACAAGGCCGAACTGAAGGCCTACAAGGAAAAGCTGCGCAGTCTGCGCGGCCTGCCCGCACAGCTGCAGGTCGCCCTGGAAGCCCTGCCCGCCGCCAGCCACCCGATGGACGTGATGCGCACGGCCGTGTCGGTGCTGGGCTGCGTGCTGCCCGAGAAAGACGACCACAACACCCCGGGCGCGCGCGACATTGCCGACCGCCTGATGGCCAACCTGGGCTCGGCCCTGCTCTACTGGTACCACTACAGCCACAACGGCCGCGTCATCGACGTGCAGACGGACGACGACAGCATCGGCGGCCACTTCCTGCACCTGCTGCATGGCGAAAAGCCCAGCGACGAATGGGTCAAGGCGATGCACATCTCGCTGAACCTGTACGCCGAGCACGAATTCAACGCCTCGACGTTCACGGCCCGCGTCATTGCCGGCACGGGTTCGGACATGTTCTCGGCCATCTCGGGCGCCATCGGCGCGCTGCGCGGTCCCAAGCACGGCGGCGCCAACGAAGTGGCGTTCGAAGTGCAGAAGCGCTACGAAACGCCGGAAGAAGCCGAGGCCGACATCCGCCGCCGCGTGGAAGCCAAGGAAGTCATCATCGGCTTCGGTCACCCGGTCTACACGGTTTCGGACCCGCGCAACAAGGTCATCAAGGACGTCGCCAAGAAGCTGTCCAAGAAGGCCGGCACCACCAAGATGTTCGACATCGCCGAACGCCTGGAAACCGTCATGTGGGACGTCAAGAAGATGTTCCCCAACCTGGACTGGTTCTCGGCTGTCAGCTATCACATGATGGGCGTGCCCACCGCCATGTTCACCCCGCTGTTCGTCATCGCGCGCACCGCGGGTTGGTCGGCCCACATCATCGAGCAGCGTATCGACAACAAGATCATCCGCCCCACCGCCAACTACGTGGGTCCGGAAGATCAGAAGTTCGTGCCCATCGACAAGCGCAAGTAACGACACGCGCAAGTAAGGCGATCGAGGGCGCGGCATGGCCACCTGTATTCACTTTTCCGAAGAGGTACTGCTATGTCTGCCCCGATCTCGAACGTACGTCCCGAGCCCGACCAGGTCCTGGCCGATATCGCGGACTACGTGCTCAACTACGAAGTCCGCAGCGATCTCGCGTACGAGACGGCACGCAACTGCCTGATCGACACGCTGGGCTGCGGCCTGGAAGCGCTGGAATACCCGGCGTGCAAGAAGCTGCTGGGTCCGGTCGTGCCGGGCACGGTAGTGCCGCAAGGCGCCAAGGTGCCCGGCACGCAGTTCCAGCTTGACCCGGTCCAGGCGGCGTTCAACATCGGCACGATGATCCGCTGGCTGGACTTCAACGACACCTGGCTCGCGGCCGAATGGGGTCACCCGTCCGACAACCTGGGCGGCATCCTCGCCACGGCCGACTGGCTGTCGCGCACGGCGGTCGCGGCGGGCAAGCCGCCCCTGTCCATGCGCGACGTGCTGACCGGCATGATCAAGGCACACGAAATCCAGGGCTGCATCGCCCTGGAAAACTCCTTCAACAAGGTGGGCCTGGA
Source organism: Achromobacter sp. UBA5777 (assembly GCF_002418565.1). Lineage (NCBI taxonomy): Bacteria > Pseudomonadati > Pseudomonadota > Betaproteobacteria > Burkholderiales > Alcaligenaceae > Achromobacter > Achromobacter sp. UBA5777. The sequence goes on from NZ_DIEJ01000246.1 coordinate 35,994, forward strand.
CCACGTCGTGCTGGTCAAGGTGGCGTCCACGGCCGTGGTTGCGCAGATGCTGGGCCTGACCCGTGACGAAGTGATCAATGCGGTCTCGCTTGCCTGGGTCGACGGCCAGAGCCTGCGCACCTACCGGCATGCCCCCAACACCGGCAGCCGCAAAAGCTGGGCGGCCGGCGATGCCACCAGCCGCGCGGTGCGTCTGGCGCTGATCGCGCGCACCGGCGAAATGGGTTATCCGTCGGTGCTGACCGCCAAGACCTGGGGCTTTTACGACGTGCTATTCAAGGGGCAGCCGTTCAAGTTCCAGCGGCCCTACGGCAGCTACGTCATGGAAAACGTGCTGTTCAAGATTTCGTTTCCCGCTGAATTCCATGCGCAGACCGCCGTGGAATGCGCCATGCAGATCCACGATCTGCTCAAGTCGGCGGGTAAAAGCGCCGACGACATCAAGCAGATCCGCATACGCACGCACGAAGCGTGCATCCGCATCATCGACAAGAAGGGACCACTGAACAATCCTGCCGACCGTGACCACTGCATCCAGTACATGGTGGCCGTGCCGGTGCTGTTCGGGCGCCTGACCGCGGGCGACTACGAAGATGAAATCGCGCAGGATCCGCGCATCGATGCGCTGCGCGCCAAGATCGTCTGCGTGGAAGACCCCGCGTTCACCAGCGACTATCACAACCCCGCCAAGCGCTCGATCGCCAACGCGCTGACCGTACAGTTCAACGACGGCTCGGCGCTGGATGAAATCGTCTGCGAATACCCCATCGGCCACAAGCGCCGCCGCGCCGACGGCATTCCGCTGCTGGAGGCCAAATTCCGCACCAATCTGGCGCGTGTGTTTCCGCCCCGTCAGCAGCAGCGCATTTTGGCGGCGTCGCTGGATCAGGAAACGCTGGAAGCGATGCCGGTTCATGAATATATGGATTTGTATGTGATCTGAGGGCGTCCGGCTGACGGGAGGTGTAAGCGGCAGGCGTCTGCTGCTCACACCGGCGCGCATACAATGCGGCTTTCCTCCATCGGATCGCGCCATGGCCATGCTCTGGGTCAAGACCTTTCACATCGTCTTCATCGCTTCCTGGTTTGCCGGATTGTTTTATCTGCCGCGCATCTTCGTGAATCTGGCGCAGACCTCGGACACTGCTGTCCAGGAAACGCTGCTCGGCATGGCGCGTCGCCTGTACCGCTTCACCACCATCCTCGCGGTCGTGGCCATCATTTTCGGGATGTGGCTGTACGTGGGTTACCGCATCGGCGTGGGCCCGGGCAATGGCTGGATGCACGCCAAGCTCTTTTTCGTGCTGCTCGTCATCGGCTACCATCACGCCTGTGGCCTCATGCTGCGCAAGTTCGAACAGGGCAAGAACACCCGTTCGCACAAGTTCTATCGCTGGTTCAACGAAGTTCCCGTCTTGCTGCTCTTGGTGGTGGTGGCGCTGGTCGTCGTCAAACCCTTCTGATACCCCTACCTTTGCACATTCGCCAGGATTCGTATGTCCTCTGATGAACAGGACCGCCCGCGCAAGACGCTGACGATCAAGAAAACGGCCCGCGACGCTCAAGCCGAGGGCGCGGCCAAACGCACCCGCACCGGCGCCCGCGCGCGCCTGGTCGCGCAGATCGAGCGCGCCCGCGACAACACCGAACGCCAGAAGGACCCCGAGGGCTACCAGCGGCGCCAGGAAGAAGAGGCCCGCAGCGC
>NZ_DIEJ01000189.1:0-33573 GCF_002418565.1 Achromobacter sp. UBA5777
GCCGAACCCGCCGGCGCATCGGCCGGCAATGCCGTGGACCCCGCCGATTCCAGCGCGCCCGTCGCCCAGTTGGCCCCCGCCGCCGTGCCGCGCGCCGAGCCGCCCTGGTACGTGCAGTGCCTGCTGGGCCTGTCCGCCTGGCTGGCCACCCTGCTCCTGCTGCTGTTCGTCGCGTTCTCCAATCTGATCACCACCGAAGGCGGCGCGCTGGTCGCCGGGCTGGTGCTGTGCGCCACGGGCGTGGCGGTGCTGCGCAGCGATGCCGGTCCATTCTGGCGGCAATGCGGCACGGCGATGGCCTTCACAGGGCAGATCCTCATCATCTTCGGGCTGTCCAGTTCGACCTCGTTCGCCAGCGCCAGCTTCTTCGTGCTGCTGATGGCGGCTGCGGTCTATGCGTTGGGCCCCGACGTAATCCTGCGGTTCCTCAGCGGCCTCTTGATCGCGCTGGCCAGCGCCGCGCTGATCTGGCGCGGCCTGTCGCCCGATCTCATGCAGGAAGACCTGATGGACGCCTGGATCCGTTTCGACGCGACCCGGGCCACCTTCCTGTGGTTGCCCATCGGCGTGATCGGCGCATGGGCCACGGCCGTCATCCTGACCGTCAGCCACCGTGTGGGCGCGCGGCGCGGCCATGCGCTGCAGCCGCTGGCGTGGGCTTTCCTGCTGTCCGTGCAGGGCATGGTCTGGCTGGCGAGCGGCATTTCCGTCATTGAATTGCCCGCCATCTGGCAGTTGGCGCCGCGAACCGCTGTGCTGATCGTCGCGGGCGCCCTGCTCCCCATGGCCGCCGCGCTGGCCGTCCTGTGGCCACGCCGCCGCTTGCTGACGGGGGGCGTCACCTGGGGCGTGCCGATCGGTCTGCTGCTGCTGGCGCTGTTCTGGCTGCCCAGTCCGGGCGTCGGATTCGCCCTGACGTGGCTTTTGCTGGGGTTCGGCCTGAACCAATCGCGCGTCATGATCTTCGGCGCGGCCAGCCTGCTGGCGTACCTGGGTGTCTATTACTACCAGTTGGAACTGCCGCTGCTGCAAAAGGCGTTGTGGCTCAGCGGCGCGGCGCTCCTGCTGTTCGTCCTGCGCGCCGCGGTGTGGCTGGTGCCGCGCCTGATGCGCACGCAGGCGCCCGTGCAGCCACGCCCGATGCCGCCGGTGTCCCCAGCCTTGCGCTGGCGCACTGCGGCCATTCTGGGCGGTCTGGCGCTGGTGCTGGCGGCGGCCAACTTTGGCATCTGGGACCGCGAAAAGCTGCTGGCGTCGGGCAAGGTGGTCATTCTGGAGCTTGCCCCGGTCGATCCGCGTTCGCTCATGCAGGGCGACTACATGGCCCTCAATTTTGCCGCCGGGCGCGAAGTGACGCGCTTGCGGCTGGGCGGCGAACGGGAAGATCTGGACGGCGTAATGGGATATGAACCTGACGGGTACGTGATGCTGACGCCGGACGCGCGCGGCGTGGCGCAGCCCGTGCGCATCCAGCCCGATGTTCATCCGCACGCCGAAACCGAAGTGCCGCTGCGCTATCGCGTGCGCGGCAATGGCGTGCGCATCGTGACCAACGCGTGGTTCTTTCCGGAAGGCGAAGCGGCGCGGTATGAAGTCGCGCGTTTCGGCGAGCTGCGCGTGGCCGACGACGGCGAAGCGTTGCTGGTGCGGATGCTGGGGGCGGATCTGCAGCCGTTGTAAACGGATGCAGCGTCAAGTGTGCAGGGCGTTTCCCGGGGGACGCCGATTTGACCCGGATTCGCGCGGATTCAATCGGTCGCGCAGAGCCGCCGCTCAGCCCGGAAACCGCTCGGCCCAGCGCACCGTCGCGTCTTGCAGGAATGACGCGACATCCGCAGCGGGCAGCGGCGTAAATCCCAGTGCCGCCCACGCGGCCTGCAAGGTCGGCAGCGGCGCACGCGTGTCGATCGCCGGCGCACCATTCTGCTTGGACAGTTTCAAACCGCTGGCGGGGTCCAGAATCAACGGCACGTGCAGGTAGCGCAACGGCGGCAAACCCAACAGGCGCCCCAGCACGCGCTGGCGCGCCGTGGAACTGAGCAGGTCGGCGCCGCGCACCACGTCGGTCACACCCTGCGCGGCATCGTCCACCACCACGGCTAATTGGTACGCCCACAGCCCGTCGGCCCGCCGCAGCGCGAAATCCCCGACCGCCTGAGCCACGTCCTGCTCCTGCGCGCCGAGCCAGCGATCCTCGAAGCGCTCCAGCCCTTCAGGCACGCGCAAGCGCCACGCACGGGCCTCGCGTCCCGCCGGCAGTCCGTGACGGCAGGTGCCGGGATAGGGTCTTTCGCCATCAGCGCCCGGCGCGGTCTGGCCCCGCAGCGCCGAATCGGCGATCTCGCGCCGCGTGCATCCGCAGCCATAGATCAGACCCTGCGCGGCAAGCGCATCAAACGCGGCCTGGTAGGCGTCGTTGCGTTGAGACTGCCATACGATGTCGCCGTCCCAGACAAGCCCCAGCGTCTGCAACTGCCCCATGATGACGTCCGCGGCGCCCGGCACCGTGCGGGGCGTGTCCACGTCTTCGATGCGCAGCAGCCAGCGCCCCCGTTGCGCGCGCGCGTCCAGCCAGCTCGCCAGCGCGGTCGCCAGCGAACCCGCATGCAGCGGTCCGCTGGGACTTGGGGCGAAGCGGCCAACGTAATTCAAGGGAACGTAGACAAGACTTCAGGCCGCACGATCAAGCGCGGGCTGAGGGGTTGGAAAGTGTGGCGCGGGAACGCGTGCTCAATGCAGCAGGCGCCCGCCTTCTTCGTCGAGCAGCTCTTCGAGGACCAGATTGTCGATCTCGGCTTCCTGGCTCCAGAGAACCATGAGGGCAATGATCTTGATCTTGGAGAGCGGCACGGGCGTTTCCGGCGAGGCCAGGCCCCGGTCGATGACGATCTCGCGCAGGGGCGCGGGCAACACGCCGGCCGATTCCAGAAAGGCGATGAAGCCGATGGACTCGGTGCCAAGCTGTTGATATTCGTTATCGGTGTAGATCCGGGTGCCGGACGTGGGCGCCTGGGCCAGGTCAACGCACCGTTCGGTGGTCTCGGCAAGGCCATACAGCCAACCGAGCGCGTCGTCGATGTCCTCGTGCTCGAAACCGGCAGCGGCAAGCCGCTTGGCGAGCACATCGGCAGCAGGACAGGCCTGAGGCGTGTAGTAATTCTCGAACAGATAGACCAGGATATCGAACATATGGCGCAGTTTGTGCCTGTTTGCACAGTCGGCCCGCATATCGGCAGACCAGCAAACATGAATTTTACTTTACGCCGATTTATTTTGCCGGGCAACCGACTAAAAGGCGGGTGTTGTACTACGTCACCTTGCGCGCAAGGACGCCTATTTTGCACCCAAATGCTGACAAAATGGCTGATTCAGCATAAAGGGGCGGTCCCGTGCGGGTCCGCCCCTTTTTTTGCTCTTCGCGTCCTGCGTCACGCCGCCTTGGGCGCGTTCTCCAGTTTCAGGCCCGCCAGCTGACGGATGAAGACCGGGATGCAGATCACCAATCCGATGATGCCGCTGGTCAATCCCGGAATGATGGTCAACAGCGCACCAACGGTGCACAGCCACCGCTCCCAGCTCTTCATGCCGACCAGCATGAAACGCGACAAGGCGGCCGACAGCAACACCAGGCCGATCATGCAACCGAACAGGGTCACGAAGAACTCGTACCAGGTGAATCCTTGCACCGAAATCAGCAGCGACGGTGAGAACACGAAGACAAACGGCACGAGCAGCTTGGTGATGCCCAGCCGGAACGCCGTGTTCCCGGTCTTGAAGGGATCGCTGCCCGCCATGCCCGCCGCCGCGTACGCGGCGAGCGCCACCGGGGGCGTGATGTCCGCCAGGATGCCGAAATAGAACACGAAGAAGTGCGCCGCAATGGGCTGCACGCCCAACTGCACCAGCGTCGGCGCCGCAACCGCCACCATGATGAGGTAGTTGGCGGTCGTGGGCACGCCGCAGCCCATCAGGATGCAGACGATGCCGGTCATCACCAGCGCGGCGATCAGCGTCAGTGACTGCATGTCCGTCAACGCCTCGGGCAGGAAGATCGCCGCGCCCGCCGCCAGCGCCTGCGACGCGGCGATCACGATGTACGAGATCTTGAAGCCCACACCCGTCAGCGTCACCACGCCGATCACTATGCCCACCGTGCCGGCCGCCGCGCCCACCGCCAGCGCGTACTTCGCGCCGGTTTCAAAGGCTTCGTACAGGTCGCGCAACCGCAGCCGCGTATACGGATTGAGGATGCCCACCACGATGCAGCCCGTGATGCCCGCGAAGGCCGCCAGATACGGCGTGCGGCCGCTGGCCAGCATGCCGATCAGCATCGCCAGCGGAATCAGCGTGGGCCAGCGCATCTTGAACGACTGCTTGAGCTTGGGCATTTCCTCGGCGGTCAGCCCGCGCAGGCCTTCACGCTTGGCCTCGAAGTGCACCTGCATGAACATGCCGAAGAAGTACAGGAACGCCGGAAAGATGCCCGCGATCGCAATCTGCTGGTACGGAATGCCCAGGAACTCGATCATCAGGAACGCGGCCGCGCCCATGATGGGCGGTGTGATCTGCCCGCCCGTGCTGCTGGCGGCTTCCACGCCCGCCGCGAAATGGCGCGGATAGCCCACGCGGATCATCGCCGGAATGGTCAGGGAACCCACCGTCACGGCGTTGGCCACCGACGACCCAGAAATCATGCCAAACATCGCTGAGCCAAACACCGACACCTTGGCCGGCCCGCCCGCATAGCGCCCCGCCACCGTCGAGGCCACATCCAGGAACAACTGGCCCAGCCCGATGCGGGTGGCCAGCACGCCAAACAGCACGAAGTGGAACACGTAGGTTGCCACCACGCCCACCGCCACGCCGTACACGCCCTGGCTGGTCAGGTACATGTGATTGACGACCTGCGACCACGTATTGCCCGCGTGCTTGAGCAGACCGGGGAAGTACGGCCCGAACATCGCGTACGCCATGAACACGATCGCGATGATCGGCAGCGGCCAGCCCATCGCGCGCCGCGTGGCTTCCAACAGGCCGATCAGCAGGATCGAGCCCATCAGCACGTCCTGCGGCAGCGGATTGCCCACGCGGAACGCCAGGTCCTCGAAGATGTACGGGATATACAGCACCGACAGGGCCAACGCGATCGCGATGATCCAGTCGTAAAGCGGAATGCCGCCCGGCGCGTACCAGGTCGACTTGGGCTCGCGCTGGTAATGCGACTTGGAAAAGCCGAACACCAGGAAGATCAGGCTCAGCACGAAGGCCAGGTGCACGCCGCGGTGCGTCGCCTCGCGCAGCAGGCCGAAGCCGGCGGTGTAGTAATGAAAGATCGAGAGCGTGACCAGCAGGCCCGAGACGATCCACGTGGCAGTCTTGTCCAGCGGCCGGAAGCGGATTTCCGAATCGTACTTTTCCGCCAGCTTCTGGGTTTTCTCGTGATCGATTTCCATCGCGGTGATTCTCAAGGTGATCCAGCAAGCAGGGCCGCGCAACGGCGGCCCTGCTCAGATGCGGCGCCAAAACAAACGCCGCCACATAAAGACCTACGCGTCCCGCCAACCTCTACAAAGGCAAGCCACACGCAAAAAGAACCGAAGCCGCCCAAGCGGGGCCGCGCGGATCCGGCTCTGCCGGTCCGCCACCGGCGCCCCTGGGGGAAGCGCCGCAGGCGCTCGGGGGGGGGGGCCTACTATTTCAGCAGGCCAATCTCTTTGTAGAACTTCTCGGCGCCTGGGTGGAACGGGATGCCCGCGCCCTTGGTCGCGTTTTCGCGCGTGATCAGCTTGCCCTTGGCGTGGCCGGCGTCCAGCGTCTTGCGCGTGGCGTCGCTATACAGCGCCTTGGTCACGTCGTACACCGTCTGCTCGGGGATCTTGGCGGACGTCACCATCTGCGCATTCACCGAGATGGTTTTGACCTCGGGAAGGTTCTGGTACGTGTTGGCGGCGATGACGTCGGGCGTGAAGAACTCCTGCTTGGCGCGCAGCGCGTCAATTTCAGGGCCCACCAGCGACACCAGTTCGATGTTGCCCGTGGAGGCCAGTTCGGCGATGGCGCCGGCCGGCGCGCCGCCCACGAAGAAGAACGCGTCCAGCCCGCCGTCCTTGAGCTTGTCGCCCGCCTGGTTGGGCTTGAGGTATTCAGCCTTGATGTCCTTGTCCGTCATGCCGTACGCGCCCAGAATCAGCCGCACGTCGACCAGCGTGCCGGAGCCCGGCTCGTCCATCGACACGCGCTTGCCCTTCAGGTCGGCCACGCTCTTGATGCCGGCGCCCTTGCGCGTCACCAAGTGAATGCTTTCCGGATACAGCGTCGAGATCAGCCGCAGATCCTGCGCCTTCGGCTTGCCTTCGAACGTGCCCGTGCCGCTGTAGGCCCAGAACGCCACGTCGGATTGCGTGAAACCTGCTTCGAACGAACCGCCGATGATGCCGTTGATATTGGCAACCGATCCGTTGGACGCGACCGCCGTGGCGATCAGCTTGCCGGGTTGCGAGACCGCATTGCCGATGATGCCGCCGATCGGGTAGTACGTGCCGGCCGTGCCGCCCGTGCCGATGCGGAAGAACTGCTGGGCCTGTGCGGAGCCCGTGGCGCCGACAGCGGCGACCGCGACGGTCAGGGCGGTGATCCAGTGCTTGAGTTTCATGCGAGCTTCTCCGTGTCGTAATGACAGATCTGTCGGGTGACGTGGTTCGTCTTGTCATCGCCGGCGCGGCGTGCTGCGCGCCGGAAATGGGCCTCCCCTCGGGGGCCGTTTTCATGATGAAATTCTGTCATGTCGCCCACTGGTAGCCAATGGTTACGGGGCTATCGTTTACCTGGGGGTGCATCGCCCATTTGGTTATGGGTGGTCCCGCTTTGGTTATGCGTGCGTTATCGCTCATGCAGTCAGACTACGGAGTCATCAGGATGTCCCAGGAAGTCATACGCGGCATTGCGCTGCCCCCGCCCGCACAGCCGGGCGATCCCTTGGCCCGCGTCGATACGCCCAGCCTCGTGCTGGACCTGACGCCCTTCGAGGCCAACCTGCGCGCAATGCAGGCCTGGGCCGACCGCCACGACGTCGCGCTGCGGCCGCACGCCAAGGCGCACAAGTGTCCGCAGATCGCGCTGCGCCAGCTTGAACTTGGCGCGCGCGGCATCTGCTGCCAGAAGGTCAGCGAAGCCCTGCCTTTTGTGGCCGCCGGCGTGCAGGACATCCACATCAGCAACGAAGTCGTCGGTCCCGCCAAGCTGGCGTTGCTGGGACAGCTTGCGCGCGTGGCAAAGGTCAGCGTGTGCGTGGACAACGCGCACAACCTGGCGCAGGTATCGCAAGCGATGGTGCAGACGGGCGCGCAGATCGACGTGCTGGTGGAAGTGGACGTCGGCCAGGGCCGTTGCGGTGTGTCTGATGATGCCCTCGTGCTGGCGCTGGCGCAGCAGGCGCGCGACCTGCCGGGCGTGAACTTCGCCGGTTTACAGGCTTATCACGGGTCGGTGCAGCACTACCGCACGCGCGAGGAGCGCGCCGAGGTCTGCCGCCAAGCGGCGCGCATTGCCGCGTCGTATGCGCAACTGCTTCGCGAAAGCGGGATCGCGTGCGACACCATCACGGGCGGCGGCACCGGCAGTGCCGAGTTCGATGCGGCCAGCGGCGTCTACACCGAATTGCAGGCCGGTTCCTACGCCTTCATGGACGGCGACTACGGCGCCAACGAATGGGACGGCCCGCTGTCCTTCCAGAACAGCCTGTTCGTGCTGGCCACCGTCATGAGCAAGCCGGCGCCCGACCGCGTGATCCTGGATGCGGGGCTGAAGTCCACTACCGCAGAATGCGGCCCGCCCGCCATCTTTGGCGAACCGGGCCTGACCTACACCGCCATCAACGACGAACACGGCGTCGTGCGCGTGGAAGCGGGGGCGCAGGCGCCCGACCTGGGCGCGGTGCTGCGACTGGTGCCCTCGCACGTCGATCCCACGTTCAACCTCCATGACGGGCTGGTGGTTGTGCGAAATGGCGTGGTGGAAGATATCTGGGAAATCTCGGCGCGCGGCTTTTCGCGCTGAGTCAGGGGGCGCTGCGGGCGGACTGGCAAGTGAAGTTGCCGAGCGACCGCTTGCTCGCCCTGTCCTGCATCGCCGCTTAACCTGCCCGGCGCAGAAACGAAAAAAGGCCGGCGCGCCGTCAACGCGCCGACCCTTTGATGCAGGCAGCCAGCGTTTACTTGGCCTGGTTCTGGATCTTCTCCCCGCCACGTTCGATATCCTTGCCGGCACCTTCCATCGTGTTGCAGCCGGCGGTCACGGCGGAGATCGCAAGCAGCATCGCAAGCCAAATACGGTTGGTCATTTTCTTCTCCTTCGGGCGTTCGTTGGACGTTGCGGGTGCCACTTGGCAGCCGCGATTACTTGTCCAGCAAGTCCCGTGCCTGATCCTTGGCCTCGCCTACATTACGCTGCACTTTGCCTTCGGTTTTTTCCACTTTGCCCTCGGCCTCGGTGCGGGTGCTGCCTGTCACTTTGCCAGCCGTTTCCTTGATTGCGCCCTTCACTTCCTTGGCGGCGCCCTTGATGCGGTCCTTGTCCATGTCATCGCTCCTCAGGTCTCAGGTGGGGTGAAACCGCGCCGGGGAAACCCGAAGTCCGGCAGCGGACAAGTCCAATATAGGAACCGTGCCGCACCCGCGATAGAGCTATAAGCACCAGGACAGGTGGTGCATTTTTACTTGCCGGAGGCGGCGGGCGACGCACGGCCGCGCCGGCACGAAGTCACGCCATCAAACGGGGACAGGGTGAACAAGGTCCCGGTTTCGATCAGGCCGCCAGGTTCGTCATACCCAGAAACTGCCGCAATTCGGGCGTGGCCGGCGTGGTGAAAAGCGCCTCGGGCGGGCCGATCTCGTGCACGCGGCCCTGGTGCATGAACACCACGCGATCGCAGACCTCGCGCGCGAACCGCATCTCGTGCGTCACCATCAACAGCGTCATACCGTCGGCCGCCAGTTCCCGCACGACCGCCAGCACTTCATTGACCAGCTCCGGATCCAGCGCCGACGTAATCTCGTCGCACAAGAGGGCCAGCGGCTGCATCGCCAGCGCGCGTGCGATCGCCACGCGCTGCTGCTGCCCGCCCGACAGCTCGTCCGGCCACGCGTCGAACTTGTGCGCCAGGCCCACGCGAGTCAGCATGGCGCGCGCCATGTCCGCGGCCTCAAGCTCGGGGACGCGCTTGGCCACCATGGGCGACAACATCACGTTGCGCCCAACGGTCAGGTGCGGGAACAGATTAAACTGCTGAAAGATCATGCCTACCTTCAGCCGCAGCGCCCGCAGCCGCAGCTCGTCGTCGCCCAGCTGCGCATCGGCCACCATGATCGCGCCGCCGTCGATTTGCTCCAGCCCGTTGATGCATCGCAGCAGCGTGCTCTTGCCCGAGCCGCTCTTGCCGATAATGGCAATCACCTCGCCGGGCTCGACGCGCAGCGTCACGCCTTTCAGCACTTCGTTGTCGCCAAACCGCTTGCGGACGTCTTCAAGGGCGATGAGGGGCATGCAACTTCCTTTCCAGCCGAAGGCTGAGGCGCGACAGGGGCCAGCACAGCGCGAAATAAATCAGCGCGGCGCAGGCATAGACGGTGAATGGGCTGAAGGTGGCGTTGGTGATCACCGTGGCCGCCTTCGACAGTTCGGTGAACCCGATGATGGATGTCAGCGCCGTGCTCTTGACGATCTGCACCGCAAAGCCGACGGTGGGCGCCACCGCAATGCGCAGCGCCTGCGGCAGCACCACGTAGCGCATCTGCTGCACGTATCCCAGCGCCAGGCTGGCCGACGCTTCCCACTGTCCCTTCGGCACGGCCTCCACGCAGCCGCGCCAGATCTCCGCTAGAAACGCGCCCGACCACAACGTCAGCGCCGCGCCCGCGGCCAGCCACGGCGGCACCTCCACGCCGATCAGCGACAGCCCGAAGAACGCCAGAAACAACTGCATCAGCAGCGGCGTGCCCTGGAAAAGTTCGATATACGCCCAGCTGATGCGCCGCATCGCGGCCACACGCGACGTGCGCATCATGAGCGCCAGCACGCCCATCAGCGCGCCGCCCACAAAGGCCGCCAGCGACAGCACAATCGTCCAGCGCGCCGCCAGCAGCAGGTTGCGCACGATGTCCCAGGTGGAAAATTCGATCATCTTGCCGCCTTGCGGAACAACCGCCGCCCGGTCATGCGCAGGATCTGCCGCAGCAGCAGGGCCAGCGCCAGATAGATGCCTGTCGTCACGAGGTACACCTCGAACGCCCGAAAATTGCGCGACTGGATGAAGTTCGCCGCAAACGTCAGGTCCTCGGCCGCGATCTGCGAACACACCGCCGACCCCAGCATCACGATCACGATCTGCGACGACAGCGCCGGCCAGATGCGCATCAGCGCGGGCTTGAGCACCACGTGCCGAAACACCTGCAGGCGCGACAGCGCCAGGCTGGCGCCCGCCTCGTACTGCCCGCGCGGCGTGGCGTCGATGCCGGCGCGGATGATCTCGGTGCTATAGGCGCCCAGGTTCAGCGCCATCGCCAGACACGCCGCCTGCATCTCGCCAAGCTGGATGCCCAGCGACGGCAGGCCGAAGAACACAAAAAAGAGCTGAATCAGAAACGGCGTGTTCCGGATCAGCTCGACATACGCGGTGACCGGCGCGCGCAGCCACTTTGGCCCCTGCGTGCGCACCCAGGCGCCCGCGATGCCGATCGCCACGCCCGCCACCGCGCCGAACGCAATCAGTTCGATCGTCACGCCGATGCCTTTGAGCAGCACCGGCGTGTACTCGAACACCGAGGCGAAGTCGTACTCGTAAGCCATGACGGCCCCGATCCGTCTACAGATCCTTGGGCAGCGCGGCGCCCAGCCATTTCTGCGAGATCGCCGACAACGAGCCGTCCTGCTTGGCGGCCGCCAGGATGTCGTTCACGCGGGCGCGCAGCTTCGGTTCGTCCTTGTTCAGGCCGATGTAGCACGGCGAGTTCTTGATCAGGAATTTCGTCTCGGGCTTCTTGGGCGGATTGCGCGCCAGGATGGCCGCGGCCACCACGTTGCCCGTTGCGATCATCGGCACCTGTCCCGACAGAAAGGCGGTGATCGTGCCGTTGTTGTCTTCATACCGCTTGACCGTGGCGGACGCGGGCGCAATCTTGGTCAGCTCGATGTCTTCCACCGCGCCACGCGTCACGCCAATGGTCTTGCCGGCCAGATCTGCGGCGGACGACACCTTCAGGTCCGCCGGGCCAAACACGCCGTTGAAAAACGGCGCGTACGCTTCAGAAAAGTCGATAGCCTTCTCGCGCTCGGCATTCTTGCCCATGCTGGAGATCACCAGGTCCACCTTCTTCGTCTGCAAATAGGGCACGCGGTTCGCGCTGGTGACCGGCACCAGTTCCAGCTTCACGCCCAGCTGCTTGGCGATGAGTTGCGCGGTGTCGATGTCATAGCCCAGCGGCTTCATGTCCGATCCCACCGACCCAAACGGCGGAAAGTCCTGCGGCACGGCGATCTTGATGACGCCCGCCTTGACGATATCGTCCAGCGCGTCGGCGTGCGACACAGGGGCGGCCAGCAGCGTGGCGGCGGCGCAAAGGGACAGCAACAGGGATCTGCGTTTCATGAGGAACTCTCCAGGGCCCGCACTGCCCGGGTGGGTCAATGCGTTGCACACCAAGTCGGTATACAAACGCATTCAATGCAAGTTCCATGCCATGTCTCATGTACTGGGAGCGACGCGGGGATGGTGCATCCCGCGCCCCGCCATGGTGCGGCCGATGCGCCGCGAGCGCGCATGCCGGCACTGCTTTGGACCGTGCGGACCGCCGGGGGCGGGCGTTGAACCAGACGACCGGATGCGGACGTCGAGATGTGGGCGTCGACGGGCCGGCGCCGAGGGTCAGGCGTCGAGGGTCAGGAGTCAATATATGGCGCCATCACACCCGCAAACCACTCATGAAAAACAGCCAGCCGCCGCGACCGCTGGCGGCGGTGGGGATACAGCAGCGACACCGGCATGGACGCTGCACGCGCGGTGGGCATGACTTCGACCAATTCGCCCGCATCCAGCAGATGCTGCACGTCGAACCGGGGAATCTGGATCAGACCCAGCCCGGCCAGGCAGCAGGCGATATAGCTTTCTGCGTTGTTCACCACCACCCGGCTGCGGACCGGGTCCTGGCGCACGCTGCCATCGGCTGATGGCGACTCCCAGGGCAGCTCCCGTCCCGTCGTGGGCGACGCATACCCCACGGCCCAATGCCCGTCCGCCAGATCATCCGGCCGCGTAGGTTCGCCGTGTTCGCGCAGGTAGGCCGGACTGGCGCAATTGATGAGCGAAATGCTGCCCAGCGGCCGCACCACCAGGCTGCTGTCGTGCAGCGTGCCGATGCGCACCGCGCAGTCCACGCCTTCCTGCACCAGATCGATGGCTCGGTCGGTTGAACTTAGAACAACCTGCAGGCGCGGGTGCCGGCGGAGCAAGCCGGGCAATTGCGGCGCGATCAGCCGTCTCGCCACGCGGCTCGGCACATCGATGCTGAGCTTGCCGGACACTTGGCGATCGCTCGCCTGAAACAGTTGGTCGATGTCTTCGACCTCGGCCAGCAGCGGCAGCACGCGCTCCAGCAGTTGCTCGCCGTCCGCCGTCAGCCGCACCTGCCGCGTCGTGCGATGCAGCAGGCGCACGCCAAGTTGGGTTTCAAGTTGTTGGATGGCGGCGGACACGGACGCCCGGGGCGCATCCAGCGCGTGGGCCGCCTTGATGAAGCTGCCCATCTCGGCAACCTGCGCAAACACGCGGTACTGGTCGAATCGGTCCATGAGCGGCCTGTGGCGATGCGGGGGGACGGGGCAACGGGAAAGCGCGCGACATCCCGTTGACCGGGCGCGCGCGCAGGGCATGAAAAGCATAGCCGCAATTGGGGGGCTGATCGGGATCCGATCCGGCCGCGTCAGCCGCTACGCCAGATCGCCACCGCAGCCAGCGCCGCCGGCACCAGAAACACGATCGCCAGAATCGGCAATTCCTCGCGCACGGTGTATCCGGCATGGGTCACGCCCACCCACATGTTCACCAGCGACACTACCAGCCAGACGGGGATGAACGCCTTGGCCGCCACCGCCAGCGCCGCCGCATCGCCGCCCCACAGCTTGCCGAAGAGCAGAAACACGCCCAACAGCACCGCGCCGCCTCCGATCACCATTGCCATATGCATGCCGCGCTCCCTGGTCTGACGCCTACTTGGTCGTGTAGCCGCCGTTGATAAGGATGGTCTGCCCCGTGATCCACCAGCCGTCGCTCACCAGATGGCGGATGAACGGCACCACGTCCTCGATATCCGTCAGCCCCGTCTTGCTGAACGGCGACAGCGCCGCCGCGGTCTTGTGATACGCCACGGCATCGTCGCCCTCGGCCGGATAGAAGAACGGCGTATCCATCGGCCCCGGCCCCACCGCCGTCACCGAAATCCCCCGCGCCCCAAACTCCTTGGCCGCCGCACGCGTGTAATGCTCCACCGGCGCCTTCGTGCCCGCATAGGCCGCATAGAACGGCGTGAAGGCGCCCAGCAGCGACGTCACCAGCGTGCACACCTTGCCGTTGTCATTCACGTGCCGGCCCGCCTCGCGCAGAAAGAAAAACGCCGTCTTGGAATTTACCGCCGTCATCTCGTCGTACTCGGCTTCGCTGATCTCGGTAAAGGGCTTCTTGAGCACCTTGCCCACCGTATTGATCGCAATGTCGGGCCTGCCCACCGCCGCCACCGCATCGGCAAACAGCTTCTCCATTGCCGCCGCCGTCGTCAGGTCACCCTGCAACGCCACCGCTTGGGCGCCCGCCGCCTGCACCGCCGCCACGGTCGCCTCGGCTTCGGCCTTCGACGCTGCGCTGTTGTAATGGATCGCCACCGCGCGGGCGCCCTGCTCGGCCAGGTCGCGCGCAATCAGCCCGCCCAGATTCTTCGCCCCGCCCGCGATGATCGCGACCTTGCCCTTGATCGAATGGTCCGCCATGGAAAATCTCCTTCAGGTTTCGATGAAGCTACGAGCTTAGGCAGGCGCCCGCGCCCGATAAACCACCTGAAGCTGGATGGATCATCCAGAAAAACCACCCAATCGCGATTTGCGGTGCGAAGGTCGAGAAGGTGTCTGACACCCGGCAAGATGCCGCCGGCCTCCCGAAGAACGCCGAACTCAGACCCCAAGCCCATCAACAAAAAAGCCGCCCCTGATTCAGGGACGGCTTCCAGCGACATCAATCCAGTAACGCGCTCAATCCACCTGCGCGCCCGACTGCTTCACCGCCTTGCCCCACTTATCCACTTCCGAAGCAATAAACGACGCCGTCGCTTCAGGTGTCAACGGCATCGGCTCCGCGCCACGATCCCGGAAGAACTTCTGCATCTCCGGCGTATTCAACACCTGCCCGATCTGCTTGCTAAGCGCATTGGTAATCTCCGCAGGCGTGTCCTTCGGCGCCAACACCGCCGCCCAGCCAATCGCCTCAAACCCCGGATAACCCGATTCCGCCACCGTCGGCACATTCGGCAACTGCGGCAACCGCTTCGCCGTCGTCACCGCCAGCGCCACCGCCTTCTTGCTCTGCACATGCGGCAACCCCGCCGTCACCGAGTCCACCATCAGCGGCACCTGATGCCCCAGAAAATCCGCCTGCGCCGGACCACTGCCCTTGTACGGAATATGGCGAATATCAATATCCGCCGCCGCCTTGAACATCTCGGCCGACAAATGCTGCGTGCCGCCAATCCCCGCGCTGGCATACGCCAGCTCACCCGGATTCGCACGCGCCTGCGTCACCAGCTGCTGCAGCGACGTAATGCCCGACGCCGGCGTCGCCAGGAACATCAGCGGCACCGAGAACACCCCCGACACCGGCGCAAAATCCTTGGTCAGGCTGTAATTGATGGTCTTGTACAGCGTCTGGTTCACCGCCGCCGCGCTACCCGCAATCACCAGCGTGTAACCATCCGGCGCCGCGCGCGTGGCCTGCTCCATCCCGATATTGCTGCCTGCACCCGCGCGATTCTCCACCACGATCGGCTGCTTGACCGCCGCGCCCAGCTTCTCGGCCAGCGCGCGCGCAAAGATGTCGGTCGCCTGCCCCGGCGGGAACGGCACGATCAGGCGGATGGGACGGTCGGGATATTCCGCGTGGGCGGGCGTCATGGCGGCGGCCAACGCCAGGCCGGCGGCAAGACTGGAAAGAATACGTTTCATGATTGGTCAGTAAAAAGCGACGGCGGACGGCGCGCGAGGGGCGCATCGCCTGCATAAAATAGAGTGCCCGCGCTGGCAGCCCTTGTGAGGCCGGCCCGGGGCAGATCGGAGGGGTAGCGTCACGATAGCATCCCCCCGTCGGTGCTACATTTGCCTTTTCGCGCGTCCCCCGGGGAAGTTCCCCGAAATTTCCCTCATCCCCTGTCCTTACATCCCGCAGGAACCGCCATGGAATTCAGCCAGTTCAACGTCGACACCCTCATGGAGATCACCTCCCGCCCGGACCTCGTGTTCGTCAGCGGCAAGGGATCCTGGCTGGAGGATCACGCGGGCAAGCGATACCTGGACTTCGTGCAGGGCTGGGCAGTGAACACCCTGGGCCACTCCGCGCCCGAAATGCAGCGCGCGCTGGTCGAACAGTCGCAAAAGCTGATGAACCCGTCGCCGGCGTTCTACAACATCCCCTCGATCGAGCTGGCTCAGCGCCTGACCGGCGCGTCCGACTTTGACCGCGTCTTCTTCGCCAACAGCGGCGGCGAAGCCAACGAAGGCGCCATCAAGCTCGCGCGCAAGTGGGGCCAGGTCAAGAAGAACGGCGCCTACAAAATCATCACCATGAACCACGGCTTCCACGGCCGCACCCTGGCCACCATGTCCGCATCGGGCAAGCCGGGCTGGGACAAGATGTTCGCCCCGCAGGTCGAAGGCTTCCCCAAGGCCGAACTGAACGACCTGGAATCCGTGCGCAAGCTGATCGACGACAAGACCGTCGCCATCATGCTGGAACCCGTCCAAGGCGAAGGCGGCGTGCTGCCCGCCACCAAGGAATTCATGCAAGGCCTGCGCAAGCTGGCCGATGAGAACCAGCTGCTGCTCATCGTCGACGAAGTCCAGACCGGCATGGGCCGCACCGGCAAGATGTTCGCCTACCAGCACTTTGACGTCGTCCCCGACATCATGACGCTGGCCAAGGGCATCGGCGGCGGCGTGCCGCTGGCCGCCCTGCTGGCCCGTCAGGAAGTCAGCGTGTTCCAGCACGGCGACCAAGGCGGCACCTACAACGGCAACCCCCTGACCACCGCCGTCGGCGTCGCCGTCTTCGACGCGCTGGTCGCGCCGGGCTTCATGGACGCGGTCAATGCCCGCGCCAAGCAACTGTCCGAAGGCCTGCTGGCCATCTCGGCCAAGTACGGCATGAAGGGCGAACGCGGCATGGGTCTGCTGCGCGCGCTGGTGATGGATCGTGATGATGGTCCGGCGATTGTCGAGGCTGCGCGCAATCAGGCGCCGGAAGGTCTGCTGCTGAATGCGCCGCGTCCGAATTTGCTGCGCTTCATGCCTGCGCTGAATGTGACGGCTGAGGAAGTGGATTCGATGCTGAAGCAACTGGATGCGCTGATTGCTCAGGTGCGTAAGGCTTGATGAGGGTTAGAGGGTTGTGAATGCAGGGGCCGCGATTATGCGGCCCTTGTTTTTTTTGGATTGATTGAATCGCGGTTGGGGTTGGGTATGCGGCCGCGGGTTGGGGCACGGTTAAGGGAATCGAATGGACGCGAAGGAATTTGTCGGCAACTGGAATGCGCTGCGGGGTGAGCTGTTGGAGACGTTTATGGCGGCGGATGGCGGGAGTGCCGTCGCGGCCAAGGTGCGGGGATTGGGGTTGTCGCCGGAACAGCTTGAGGGTGTGCGTGGTGTTCTGGATCTGGCGCTGCGGGACACGATGTATTCGCTGCTGCTGGGGTTGGATGGGGCGGCGAGTATCGGGGATAGCCAGGAGCAGTTCACCATCGCGGGTGAGGATGGGGTGGTGATTGAGGATATTGAGTCGGAGGCTTGGGAGTGCTTCCATGGGGATGCGGGCGTCTGCGGGTGATTCGCTCGCCAAGGGGCTGGGTTTTGCTGGGTGCCGTTACGGGAGTTTGAAGATGTCCAAGTCGCCTGCTGATGACGTGGTGTCGATCTATCGAGAGCATGCCGACGCGTTTGTGCGGCTGCGGGGGAATGGGCTGATCGAGCGCGCGTGGCTGGATGCGTTTCTGGCGCTGCTGCCGGGGGCGAGTCCGCGGGTGCTGGATATTGGGTGTGGGTTTGGGGTGCCGATTGCTCAGTATCTGATTGAGCGTGGCTGCCGGATTACGGGTGTGGATACGTCGGTGCCGTTATTGAATCGGGCGAAGGCGGCGTTTCCTGAGCATCAATGGGTTGCTGGGGATATGCGCAAGATGCCGGTTGCGGGGCCGTTTGATGGGTTGATCGCTTGGCATAGCTTTTTTCATTTGTCGCCTGAGGATCAGCGGGGGATGTTTGGGGAGTTTGGGCGGTTGGCTGCGCCGGGGGCGGTGTTGATGTTTACCAGCGGGCCGGGGTTGGGTGAGGCGATTGGGGAGTTTGAAGGGAGGCCGCTGTATCACGGGAGTTTGGAGGGGACGGAGTATCGGGAGTTGTTGGCGGGGAATGGGTTTGAGGTGGTGCGGCATGTGGTGGAGGATGCCGGGTGTGGGGGGGCGACGGTGTGGGTGGCGAGACGGGTTGGGGATAAGGCGTGGCTTGCTAGCAACGTAGCGAGGTCTGGATCGGGATCACCCGGGGCGCGAATCAGAAGCGGACGAATTGAGCGGGTAGCGCTGTTACGTCGTCTGATATTTGGCCTACAGAACTCATCAATAAGGGTGGGTCGCCACAGTGAACCGACGCATACCGGCTAAGTGCAGTAGGCCCTCCACGTTTTCGCACGCTGAAATTACGGAAGGTTCTGCTGCACTACCGGATGCCGGGATTTCGACGCGCCTACGCACCATTTATCCGCCCTGATCCTTGGCCTCGCAGACTAAGACTGATGCTGGCGAAGTCGAACGTTGGGACGAATCGTGGCTTTAACTTCGGGCGAAATGCCCTGACTCGGCGGACTAGGCGGTGGTGCATGGGATGCCTTGGAGATCATGTCCTCTGGTGTATACGATCTTTCATTGTCGATCGGCTATCGGCCAAAGGCGGGCTGTAAAAGACCGCAACTACTTAGGCCGTCCAATTTGGCCAAACGTATAAAAGAGAAGTCCCCTCCTCGAATTCAGATGCAGCGATGAATTCAGACAGATGAGAAAGGGATAACGCATTCCTTTTTTGTAATGATGGAGACGATTTGGTAAAGGAATTGGCGCGGAGTAAGACTTACAAATTCACTAACCAGCGGACGCAAGCTTCCCTGAAGAAGAGATTTCACCTCAAGTGGGCGATACCGCGCAGCGCTACCGAGGTAAAACATGACTAACATGGCGTAGCCTAAATGAGGAAGCTCGCCAGGGCGAAGGTCCACATAATACCGATATCCATGAGAAGTCAGGATTGGCACAATATCAAACTTCCGATACTCGGAATGGATGTTCCGATATATACGATGAATATTCTCCCTGGTGTAGGCTTTCCGCCTTGCGGCGCGATATACGATCTTGCCGGATCGGGGGAAGCCCTCTCTAAAGTACTTCTCTCGCGAACCAGTTAAGAAACGCCTCGTTTCGACCTTGGCCTCATGCTCCTTGTCATAGATGATTTCCGTGAAAAGACGATCGCGAGCCGCGCTTACTTGAAACTCGACGCTAACAGGCAGGAGTTTCCGCTTGCGGATGTGGCCCAACCCAGTGTAGATACCATGGACCTCTGGGATATGAGATAGCGCGTGTTGGAAGTCGATTTCGGCAGCGCGTTGCACTGGCTTGCCTAGCAGTTCGCAAAAATGGGCGAAGACGTTGATCGCGTCTCTCATGGGTGGTCTTGCCTCCACTTTCAACGTCTTTCCAATGGGCAGGATCAATCCATGATGCTCGGGTTTGGTCTCTAGAGGTACACCGTTCAAGCAGAGAAATACTTTCACCAGATCCAGCATGCCATAGTAAAGCAATGTGCCCTTGGCAGGTAAAGGCACATTCTCTGCAGCGCGGTAGAAGTCCTCAGCCAACGATGCAAAGTATAGCGCCCGCTCAATTTTTTGACGGTTGGAACCTCGGCTCTTGTCCAGGCGCCCCTGAAGGTTTGAACTGAGGAATGACCATGGATCACTGGTGAGAATTTGCTGTTCGCCGGCGTCAAGATCCACGAAGCTGAAACGAAGCTTATTGTACTGGTATAACGCCAGATCGCATTTTTCAGGTGGGCGAGGCATCGTTTTATATTCTCGAATTCAAGAAATTGCAGCGAATTTTTGTGCGTTCATTGAGGGGCAGAGCCCTTTATAAATTCGAACATGAAGAATGACCGCTTTTATCGGTCAGGAATTACGGCCGAGCGCCACAAACAATCGCTTGGGATCCCCGCCCTCTACAGTCGGAGGCACGATGTAAATCCTATGCCACACTCCTATTCGTGGAATTCCCGGAATGGTTCACTCATCTACTAATCCGTCTGTATCACTCTCGGTAACGGATATCTCTTGAGCGGAAAGCCGACGCTCATATCGAATAACCATTCTAGTAATGTCTGGATCGCCCAGTCGGCTTTCCGCTTTACGCAGCACACTCATAGCCTCATCAAAAATTCTGTGAGAACCAGTAAGTTTAAACGCATGCACTCCCACTTCACAGTAAGCACCTAACACATGCTTGTTCCCGTCATATCGTTCAGCGGAAGTGGCGGCTAGTTCTCGAGCTTGTTCGAGAATTACATTTCTGTCGCCGAGTTGTAATCCCTTTGTTTCGGTTGCCCTCGCGAGTAGAAGCAGAATCTTATACCGATCAATTGGCGCCTCGCGCCGAAAATCTTTCTGATAAATCCGAATTTCGGTCTCCGCCTTCTCAAACTCTCCGAGCGCAATGAGATTGCGAATCAGGCGATGGCGAGGAACGCGCTCACCTGGTGCGATCGACATCATTCTTCGCAGGAGATTGTTTTGCACATTTTTGTCGGAAATTCTCGGGAGACCTGTCTCAATATTGCAAAGCTCCCGTATTGTTCGAACTTCAATGTCGTAGGTTGGCGAAATATTGTCTATGACCCTAGAGAAAAGTTCGATCTGTTGCTCGAGTTCGTAGAACTTGTAGCGCGCTATGATCGCGGCTATTACGTCGTGTCGGACCTTCCATCCATATATCCCTTCTTTGACATTGATTTCGTACTCTGAAACGATTCCAACTAAACCGGACAGAATTGAAGGAATCGCATCGGCAGATATGCCAAGAAGCCTTATCACAAGCTGACGGTGGACTCGAATTCCTGCACTCTCCATCGCAGCGACGTAACGATAGACATCACTGTAATTGGTATCAAGATCGCTGAATTCGCGAAGGATGATGTCGTCAAATTTTTCCGATGCAAAAACGTTCTTTAGGCAAACGAACATGTCCGCCTCGCACCTTTGAACCAAACGTCGCCGACGTTCAGCACGCGAAAATCCGCTAAACCCGGTCTCTACCAATTGTTGTAGTTCCGAATTGGTGTTAACCAGATGCAGCAAGCGGTCTATTTCATTGTTATTGAGCCTAGAAAGGTTGAACTCGAGGCCAAATTTGTAGATGTGTGGCGTCTTAATGCGTGGCGCCCAGTGATTTCGCGCTGCGGCGCACACGACGTGTAGGTTCTTGAGGCCATTTGCGACAAGTTCGTCTATAAGATTGTTCAGTTCGTAAAGATGGTTGTGAGCATCATCTACGAATATCGCTCCTTTTTTTCCGTTCGCCGCTAAGCGTTTCGCGACTTGGACCCATTGATTGCTTTGTAGTGGAAAGTCTGCCTTATGTTCCCACGCAAAGTACCCGCGCCCCTTGAGGCGCAACATAACTTGTCGAGCTGCTGTCGTCTTACCTACTCCGCTAGCGCCCAGCAGGCAGGCAATTCCGCCTCCCTCATCAATGAACTTAACTACATCATCAACGCATGATCGGTCGAACGTTAGGCCGCCGGCGATGTCAGGATAACGAGCTGGCCAACCATTAAAGATCCCGCTCGCGTTGGGGTGTCCAGTATCAACCTCATCACCGACGTCCAGTGTGAGAGGGCGAAGCGATTGAAAGGTATCCAAAGGGCTACCGGTGTCTCGGTAGACGGTTACCGTGGCAGGCGCCTTGGCGTCCATTTCAGACATGAACGTGTCTAAGCTTCCAAACGCCACGCGCAGTCCGCGTTGCTCGTAAAGCAAGGCGCGATTGTCGTTCTTCTCGTAAAGCAAAAAGAATATTCTTCCGCCCGCTCCGACTTTCTGGTTGGTAGCTATTACTTTTTCTGCTAAGTCTCGAAGATGTGCGTCGTTTAGTGACTGCCCGATCACGACCACCTGAGACCCAGGATTCATATCGGCTTTCAACCTGGTGTAAAGCGCCTCTCGATACTCTGCGGTGGCGTCATAGTCCATCTGCGTCAAGATCATGTTGAACACCATTCCGTCCACCGAATCCTTACTGATGGTGCCGTGAATCTTGAAATACTTGGTGGCGATAGGGTCGGGCTGTACCTTAAAGTCGAAATCTGAAGCGAACACCTGGAGCGATCTTTCTGCTCTGCGGTAGGCGTCCTCGACTAGTTCATCATAGTTGGTGGTGTAGATTGATTTCCATTCGTGCCGAGGCAGGTTCAGAAGTGACCCCTTCGCCTTAAGGCCTTTGAACAATTTACGCAAAAGCGTTATTAGGTCGCTGCGATTGCGTTTCATCTCCGCCACAGCAGCGATCTCCGCGAGGCTTAACCCGTCAGGTTCGATATTGAACTCTTTACTGATCTCATGGATCAAGTCTGTTACGCTCGGCGCACCAGATGGCATGGACGCACCAGCGCCAAATAATAGGACCGTATTACTTGGTGTCAACTGCTCGACAAGTTCGCGAAGCTCGATTGGCATCGTTATATCCTGAAGGTGTGACCCGCTGTATTGGATAGGTCTAGATGGTGTGGATGGTAAAGGCCCTGTGATTTAGTCTTAGCATCTGGCGTGAGTATAAAAATTGGCCAGGAGAAAAATTTTTGCGCTAGGTTGCGAAAAGGCAGATGGAGTCGACCGATATTGCACTAAATAATGGGTCGGCTACGGTCTAGTGCGGGTCGCCTACCAGCTTTCGACGAGCTCGTCGTGCCCAATGCTGAAATGCTCGTTGTTTCCTGCAGTAGTCTGTTCATGTCGTCCTCACAATATTTCACTAACGGCAGTCCCATTTAAGGGCGAAATGTTCCAGGGGGGAAATCTTCATCTCTGGCGGCATTTTCACTTCTGCGCGAGTTATATGGCGAGATCCCTGACAGCTTCGATGTAATCTCGCAAGGCGAGATAAAAGCCTTTTGTATTGGTCCAGGCTTCATTGGCGCGCTATCGAAGGCGCCGTCACGGCGTGGGAAGGCGAAAGTTATGTGTCAACTTGCACGCGTCGGCAGACAAAGATATTTTTGACTGTCACTTTCTGTGTGCCTATCCTCGTCTAACGTGAATTAATTAAGGTTGGATTTGACCAAAAGGCGGCAATCCGGCGTAGTGGTCTGGAACGTAAGCTTTAGCGTGAATGCAACTATTCAGCTCGCGGAGTCAAGTTCCGACAATAGCGAAAAACTGAGGCTAAGTAGGCCGAAACTTCGCCGCAGGGAAGAATCCCTGTCGTCCCGAGTTGCCTGAACCTGTGAACTCGATGGGCTTGAGCACCGCAGCTGTTGTCTCTTGAATCGGTTCATTTTCTAAGATCACAATTTGGCCAGCGCCACTCCACGTGGAGAGCCAGCTGTAGAAGTTGTCCGTCACAGTCTTCGTTGCGATGTCATCGTCATTTCGAGCAGACTTCGGGTCAGCGTAAGCCTTTAGCGGCGAATCCACGACGACAACTCCGAGATGAGGGTGACCTGACTCCAGCGCGTGCTTCATCAGAGCGACCGTCATCGCAGTCAGGAACAATGCACGCTTGCCGGCGCCGTAGCTCAGTCTTGCACGACCGTCGATTATTAGGTCGCATGCGGCGGCGTCGAGCGAGACAGTTTTGATGTCCGTGAAGCCCCAGACTGCCAGCATGTCCTTGGAAATTTGAGCGACTGCTTCGCCGTGCTTTCCGCCAGTGCGGCTAAGCTTGACTCGTGTCTGCACCTTCGCCTTCTTCAGGCGTTCTATTTCCGCTGTAAGACGTTCGACTTCGTCCAATACTCCCAAAATCGACGACAGACTTGTGTGGCTCTCCGCGAGTTGCCGCGGATCGTGGGAGTACTCGTCGCGAGTGGTCCTGAGTTCGCTGAACTCCTGCTTCTCCAGGACTTCCAGTTTCGCTCTTTCCATCGCCACGACGGCGCTTACTGCCGAGAGTCGTGTCTGTTCCGTTGCAAGTGAGGCCCTCAGCCCTTCACGCAAGGCGTGAATCTTCTTGGCTTCCGCGGCGATTGCCTTGCGGTAGGTTTCTGGCGCTTGCGGCTTCAAGTCTTCGGGGTTGACTTGGCTTTCATCGGGCATGCCGCACAATGGACACGTCGTTTTGTTCAGAACGTTGAAGAATGATATGCCTTCATCGGTCGCCCCAAGGCGGGCCAGGTCGCTTGAGTACTTCTGGTCGAGCATCTTGAATCGCTCGACCATCGACGCTGCTGAAGCCATAGACCTCTCTGCCTCTGCCAACCCAGTTCCGCTAATGGCAATGTCTTCGCGTAGCCGCTTGAAGCGGGTCGCTCTGGCCTCATGCTGCGTCTTCATTGCGTCGAGCAAAGCGTCGACCCGCTCAAGTGCTTCGGCGGCTTGCTCCCGATCTGCGTCTGGCGGCAGGGAAGCCTGGACGCGTTTCAGGTTGTCTTCTGCGGAGCCCAGCTGACCTTTGATGCGTTCCACTTCAGCCGTGCTTTTAAGCAGCTCGATTGCTTCGTCATCATTGCCGGTCAGGAACAGATTGAATGAGGAGATGTGCTTCGTGACGGCGAATCCAACTCCGGCCGTCGCATCCTCGCTCAGAACTGTCGGCTGAGACACCAGAGTCCAGTGACGCAGATCGTCACCTGTGACAGGCCCTTTTTCGGTGCGGCTGCGCAGGAGGCGCCGGCCTGCTGCGCCGGAAAGGTCAACCAGAAGTTCACCCAGATCTTCCTCCAGCGCTAGCGGTTTTCCTCCCACACCTGGCTGCGCATAAACCGCAATTGCACCACCAACCAGGGCACGATGCACGTTGTAAACACGCTCACCGCTTCGGAACACAAGCTCCAGGCGGTCGTAGCCCTGCATCTCGGGAATTATCTTCGGCACTTTATCGCCACCAAGAAGGTACCAGAGACAATCGCGGATATAGGACTTTCCTGTGTCGCTAGGCCCGCGAACGAGAGTATGCAGTTCATCGAAATCGATCGTCGCAGGCTCCCGACTGGGTCCGGTCGCGGAGAGCCTCACCAGCTTTATGCTCATATCAATTGCCCCCTTCCGGCTATGCCAGCGAGCTCTGCGCCCCATAGCTGACCTTTCTCAGCGAATTCGCGTGTCAGTTGACCCGAGTCGGCTAACGTGTATTTCTTGGCGGCCCATTCGCAGCGTTCGTCCAAATGGCGCAAATATTCAGACTCCAAGGCTCCGACCATGGATCGGGCAGAAGGCCCGGCGATGTAGGTGATCCCACTATCATCCAGACGAGCTCCGACAAGGCCGCGCGTGCTCATGATGTACAGACCTTTTTCGATGAGTTCGCGACGACTTAGGTATTCGCCTCCTCGGAACGGGACGGGGGTATGCAAGCTTTCCGGTCCACCTAGGTCAGCCGAGTAAACGACCGCATAGTCTAGGAGCACGAGCTTTTGAAGATCAGCTCCGTCGGGGTACATGGCGTTGAGCAGGTAAACCATCCGGATGCCTAACTCGAATGGTGAGTTAAACACCGAGACGCTCTCCCTGTTTGATTTTCCTATTTGACCCACTTGAGCCTCTTGTGATTGACGAGATGGTGACAGGTGCCAGGAAGGTCACCAGCGCGGATTTGAGGGTGCAAACGACTCTCCTGCAACTGCAGGTCAGTCACCTTCTCTATGGCAACATCCAAACGCTCCATCCCAGTCTTGAGCTTTGGTCTAGTTACAAACGGGCGGAGGCCATCGAGCACCATTTCTAGCAACTTTTCGAACTCCGGGTCCGTATATAGGTCACGGCTAAAACGTAGCAGGCCTTCGGCGCAGTAAAAAGATTGTCGGTGCGACTCGAAGTTTTCGGCATACTGTCCAGTCATGCATGAAGCGCGGCTGAGGGTAGAACCATGGTCTTCCGAGTAAACACGTACTAACTCGTCGATGTAAATATCTTCGTGCTTTGCAGGAGCTGCGGGCGCACGGTCGTCGACGCCGCGGACGGGAACAATCCCAAACAGCTCAAAGTGAGCTCTCTGGTTGCGTGCATGCCAGTGAAGCAAGTCACGCACAGTGCACTCCCTGAAGCGCTTGAAATCAAAGTCGTCGATTACTTCACGAACCACTGGGATAAGTTCATTTAAACGGCCCTTCATCCCACTGGTTCCCTTCTCCCAAGAGGTCACGAAAGCAGCTTTGAACGCCTCGCCGGACGCTGCAAGCAGATTATGAAGATCATTACCGACTCCGTGGGGTGCGCACAGGTAGTAGATTGAGGGTTTGGGGTAGGTCTTGGCTGCCAAGTGCTTGAAGAACTTGGCCATTTCAGGAAAGACTTCGCTGGGCATGAGCCCGCTGGCGTAATGCTTGCACTGATAGAGATCCCAGCCATCAGTAACTAAGTCGGCGCCGTACCTTGCTTCTACGTCTCGGCCGCCGTCACCAGCGCCCCCGAGTCGCTTGACGACATCGTAAACGGGCGAACCTGATTTCTGGCGCTGGCGAGCAGCCTCAAGGACAAACTCCTCCCAGTCGTCCTCGTTAAACAAGGTGACTTGAGACGATGCAGGGACCGCGCCCTGCCTCACTGCAAACTTGTTCTTTCTGGCCTTTTTGGCGGCGGGCTTTTGGGGCACAAGAGCATCTGCTTCGAGTGCAGCACGATCCAGTCCGCACTCATAACGGTGGTCAAGAGGTCTCTACAGCTACTGCGTATGGATTTTTTGATGATCGTAACTCATAGTAACTTGGGCGCGCTACCACATCGATAGATTCGGATTCGTGGGACGGTGTGGCGGTTTCCCTGATACCTGCGAGCAGTACGGCATCGGCGTCTTATACACAAATGGTCCCGCTTCCAAGAAAGGCGACGTTCGGACGCAGTTGCCAGAACTCAGGTTCGGGTCGGCAGCAGACAATGGCTTATTTCCACCCAACAGTCGCGAACTTGTCCCTCCACACAGGTGGGCCTCGCTCCACACCGTATACTCAAGCGACTATCGCCACGAACGGTAGCCCGGTGTGGAAGCCGGTAAATTCGTCGGTGCTGACCTCCCAGTCAGCACGCCTCCGCACGCCCAATGGGCGGGCCTTGGCAGGGGTGCGCTAGTCGCACGCCGGTTCCGACGATCCGGTCTTCCAACCTTGTCCTGTGCCCGCCCGCCCCATTTGGAAGTGGGGCAGCGGGATTTCCACATCGTCGGAGGAAATCCATGCAATCCCATCCCCTAACTGAAAACCCCTGGTCCGTCGACACTAATCCCGAACTCGGCTTGGTGCCTCTATCTCATCTCTACAACATCGACCGCGCCCGCTATGCAATCGCGTCCATCGCGCGTCTTGTCGGCAACAGCGCCTCTGAACCGGACGCAACCGGCGCGCAGCCGCTGGACGCGTGGACCGTGGCCGCATTGATGGGCGGCGTGGAAGGCCTGTGTGACCACATGGGCGCTTTGACCGATGCCATGCTGGAATCAGCACGAGCGTGCGCACAAGACGCCGATTACGCCGACCCCACGCACGACGCGCCGACGTCGATTCAATAAGCGCGAAAGACGGCTCGGGCCTGCCGCGACGTGCGACAAGCCCGAGCCGTTAGATTTCGACGAAGACGTGCGCGATCTGGGGCGTCAACATCTCCCAGGTGTCACGATTCACCCACTTGCAAATTCTGACCGCGCACATCCTCCGCCGTCACCAACGCATAGTTATACCCCTGCCCCGACCAATACCGCGCCACCAGCTCGCCATCCGTCCGGCTCCCTTGCGCCAGAAACTGTCCCCCCGGCCCAGGCGGCCGAATATAAAACGTAGCGCGCTGCCCCGCATTCTCATAAATAACAAGCGCCGCCGGCCCCTGATCGGTAGCCAACAAACGCGCAGCAACAGGCCTAAACCCGCTATCACTCAAATTAGGCAACCGCTCGGCATGCGCAAAATACGCATCCAGCCACCCCTGTAAATCCCCAGCATCGGCCCGCACATCCGGCTGCGGCGCATCCGCTGACGCAAACAACCGATAAGCCTGCATCGCGTCCTGCATCGGCAGCACCCGACTCGCCAAGGCCGTATCACGGGCGCGCCATCCCGTAACCCCGCCAATCGCCACCGCCACAACGAGACTAGCCGCCATCGCCACACGCCGCCGCGTGCGAACTCTTAGCCCCGCGCGCACCGCAGCAGGATCCAATGCAGGATTACCCGGCAAACCGTCCCCGCCAGCCCCTTCCCGCAACCGCTGCGCATCCCGCCGCCACGCCTCCAACTCCTGCGCCTCATCCGGATGCGCCCGCAAATACGCCTGCAGCTCCTGCAATTGCGACGGATCCAACTGCCCGTCCACATACGCATTACGCGTCAGATCATCGATAGAGCGTTCTTTCATTTCAATATCCTCAGACGAGCCTCGCCAGCCAGTCCCTCATGCAGTTCACGCAAGGCACTCCGCGCGCGGGACAGGCGCGACATGACGGTGCCCAGCGGCACGTCTAAAACATCGGCGACGGCCTTGTAGCTCATGCCTTCCACGCTGACGAGCCACAGCAGCGTGCGCTGCGCCTCGGGCAGGCGTTCGAAGACATCCAGGGAAGATCGCGCGATGACCTCGCGCTCGGCCGACGGCGCTGCGGCGTCGGACCCGGCAAACCATGACAGCAGCCGCGCATAGCGGCGCGAGCGGCGTTGGGAGTCCAGGAATTGGCGGTACAGGATGGTGAAGAGCCACGCGCGCACGTCGCCTTGCGGACGGCGGCCGCGCCAGCGGGTGAGCGCTCTTTCCAAGGTGGATTGCACTAGGTCGTCGGCAGCGACCGCATCGCGCGTGAGGCGCAGCGCAAAACGCCGCAGGCGCGGCAGTAGTTGGCGCAGCACGGCGTCGGAGAGTTCTTCCGCTGGCATCTCGTCGTCGGGGGATGCCGGCGCGTCGGGCGGCACGCGGACCGGTTGAATCATGGCGGGTTCCTGGGACAGGCCTGCGTAGCCAGCTTACAGGCCAATGCAGTAAGACGCCGCTCTGGCGGGTTTATTCCATCGCGGAATAACTTTTTTTGCGCGGCGTCCTACAGGGGTATTCATCGCCCCATGGGCAAGGAGCCTTATGCAACAAGGATCTGACCGCAACGGCCCGCCGCCGGGTCAAACGCCACCGGGAAGCCAGCCGCCGGGCCGCCTGCCACCGAATAGCCAACCGCCGGGTGCATGGCAACCAGGTGGCCAGCCCTCGGAAGACCGACCCCAGAAGCCCCGGCCGCTCACTACCCCCCAAACCCTCCTTCGGCTCACCGCAATCGGCGCCATCGTGCTCGCCTCGGGCGCCGCGTTCGCCTACGTCGGTGGCTGGCTCGACCCTCAGCGTCTGACCCCAGACCGCGTGGTGAGCGCACTGGAAGCCAACAGCGGCGTCCACGAGGGCTTTCGGCGCAACCACGCCAAAGGCGTCTGTGTCGTCGGCCGCTTTGAAAGCAGCGGCGCGGCGCACGATTTATCCACTGCCTCGGTGTTCGCGCCGGGCAGCACGCCGGTGGTGGGAAGGCTGGCGCTGCCCGGCGGCAATCCTTACGCATCGGACTCCAGCGTCCCGATCCGCAGCTTTGCCTTGATGTTCACGTCGGCCAACGGCGAACAGTGGCGGACCGGCATGAACAGCATGCCGGTGTTCCCGCTGTCGACCCCGCAGGCGTTCTACGATCAGCAGATCGCCGGACGCCCCGATCCCAAGACGGGCGAGCCCGATCCGCAGCGCATGCAGGCGTTTTTCGCGGCGCATCCTGAAACGGCGGCGTTCCGTGCGTGGGCCAAGACCGCCAAGCCTTCCGCTAGTTACGCCACCGAAGACTATTTCGGCCTGAACGCCTTCTTCCTGATCGATGGGAACGGAAAGCGGCAGCCGGTGCGTTGGCAGTTGGTGCCGGTGGACGCGGCGGCGGCGCCTGTGGCGCAGCCGGGGCACGATGCCGACTATCTGCAAACCGATCTGCAACAGCGTCTGACCCCAGGGCCGTTGCGCTGGCGCCTGCTGCTCACGCTGGGCCAGCCCGGCGATTCCACTAACGATGCAACCCGCCAGTGGCCGGCGGACCGGCCGACCGTCGACGCCGGCACCGTGGTGATTACAAGCAGCGCGCCGCAAAGCGACGGCCCCTGCCGCGACGTGAACTACGACCCGACGGTGTTGCCGCAAGGCATTGCGGTTTCCGACGACCCACTGCTGGCGGCGCGCTCCGCGGCCTATGCGGCCTCTTATGAACGCCGCACGGGCGAAGGGCCGCCTAAAGCCGCCGCTGCGTCATCCCAGTCGACCCAACCGGAGCGCGCCCAATGATCTCGTCGCCTAATCAAACCCGCCGCCCGCCCGCCACATTCAGCCTGTTCGCACGCGTGCTGCATTGGTCGATGGCGGCCGGCATACTCGCAATGCTGTTCATCGGCGTGGGCATGGTGGCGTCGGTGTCCGAGCGGCATCAATGGCTGGTGCAGATCCATAAGCCGTTGGGCTTGGCGCTGCTGGCGCTGGTGTGCATTCGGCTGGCCAGGCGTGTGTTCAAGGGCGCGCCTGCGTTGCCGGCGGATCTGCCGGCATGGCAGCGTCATGCGGCGCTGGCCTCGCACGTCCTGCTGTACGCGCTGATGTTCGCGATGCCGCTGATCGGCTGGGCGATGCTGTCGGCGGGTGGCTATCCCGTCGTGGCGGGCGGTTGGCAGTTGCCGCCGATTGCGCCTGCGGATGCGGGGTTGTTCGCTTGGCTGCGCGGCGCGCATCGCTATCTGGCCTTCCTGCTGTTCGCGACGGTGCTGCTGCATCTGGCCGCGGCGTTGTTTCATGGCTGGGTGCGGCGGGATGGCGTGCTGGAATCGATGACGCTTGGGCGGGCGGCGTCGATGTCTGGCAACGGTCGATCGTCCCGTTGATCACTGGCTTGGCCGGTCACGGCGCTGGCGGCTTGACGTGCGTTACGCCGGCGTCAATGCCGCCGGTTTCGATCTCGGCGTTGGCTCAGTCAGCTGCGGCAAGCAGAGGATGAATCGTGGGATATGGGTAAGGCGCGGCAGCGCCAGACCATCCCGGCCACCAGCGATGTGCAAATCACTTCGGATTCATCGGCCATCGCTTATCCTCACCACGGTATTGCGTGCTGTGGCCGCCTGTTATGTTGGCTTGGCTTGATGCGGTGGTGCCGTCGCTGTAGCGGGTATCGTGACCGCCGAGGATGTTGCCGCTGCTTTTGGATGTCCGCCCGTCGCTGTAGACGGTGTCGAAGCCGCCGCCGTTGTTGCTCCGGCTTGTTGAGGTGGTGCCGTCACTGTAGCGGGTGTCGAAACCGCCTCCGATGTTGCTGCTGCTTTTTGACGTGCGGCCGTCGCTGTAAGTGGTGTCGAAGCCACCGCTGATATTGGGTTGGCTCCAAGACCGGGTGCCATCGTCATGGGTGCAATCCTGACCGCCGAAAATATTCTTGCTGCAGCTTTCCGCCTGCACCGCACCCGCCATCAGCATGCTGCTGAACGCCATCGCCACAATCAGAGTTCCTTTCCGGCTCATCCCATTTCTCCTCGATGAAGCGCCAACATGGCGGCTGTCTGGCGAGGATTATGTGGCCCACCTATTCGGCCCAGGTTTCAACCGATTTCGCCTTGATGCGGACAAGTTGCACTGCGTTTCGGAGCAACCTTCAATTCGGCTTCCAGGTCACCCCATCCTTTGTCCGATACTCCGGCGTTCCCGTGCAGCACCCGCCGGCGCCCAGCGCCTGCCGCCCGATGAAGACCTTCAAGCCGCCCTTCTCCTCCGTGATCGATTGACTCAAGCATGACGTCGGCAGGGGATAGAAGTCGCCCTCGAGCACCAGCGTCCAGGTCACGTTCTCCCCTTCGGCTGGGTCGACCCGATACACCTTGCAGTTGTGCGCAAGCAGATGAATGGGCTTTCCCGCGAGGACTCCCTTGAACTGATGTTCAGCCGGCGCTTCACGCGCGGCGATAGTTTCAGCGGTGAGCTTCGACCCAGCCGGCGGTGGCGGCAGTGACGGCTCGCATGCGGCAAGCAGGCTGGTCGCGCATAGCGTCATGGCGACGCGGCGGGCGGAATGCTTCAGCGATGGTGTTGTTTTCTTGGGGGCCATACTCGCTCCTTGGGCGACATCTTAGGCCTCAAATACCAAACTCACGCCAGACCGATAGCCGCAAAGCGAAGCGCTCATCCCGAAGCCCCCCGCATCATCGAATCCGACCCGCTCCGCCTTCACCCCTATAATGGGAACCATTCCCATTAACAAAGCCCGTCCGATGTCCGCCAAGCCCAGCGCCAGTCCCGACGCCGGTATCTCGACGATTTACCGTGACCACCATTCCTGGCTGCATGGCTGGCTGCGCCTGAAGCTCGGCGACGCGCATCGCGCGGCGGATCTGGCGCAGGACACGTTTGTCCGCCTGCTCTCGGCCAATTCCACCACCCAGACCGAAACCGCCTTGCGCGAACCGCGTGCTTACTTGCGCACCATCGCCAACCGCCTGCTGGTCGACCATTGGCGCCGCCAGGAAATCGAGCGCAACTATCTGGCGGTGTTACAGACCTACCCCCAACAGCATTGGCCGTCCGAAGAGTCGCGGCTGTTGATCCTGGAATCGCTGGAGCAGATCGCGCAGATGCTGGGCCGGTTGAAGCCCGAGGTGCGCGAGGTGTTCCTGCTGGCGCAGATGGAAGGCCATACCTGCCCGCAGATCGCGCGGCAGGTGGGCAAGTCGGTGGCGACGGTGGAGCGCTATCTGGCGCAGGCGCTGCAACACTGCTATCGCCTGGTCTATGAGTGCTGATCGCGTTGCGTCCGCCAAGCCGGGCGCGGGTGCGGACGCCACCCTGAATGGCGCGGGCGATGCGGCGGTGCTGGACGCCGCCATTCGTTGGCGCATCAAGCTGCAATACAACACGGCGGACGCCAAGGCGTGGCGGGCCTTTGATGCGTGGGTGGGCGCGAACCCCGCGCATGCGTTGGTTTGGGAGCGCTTGCAGGCGCTCAGCGCGCGTTTGCAGCGGCCCGCGAAGGACATGCCCCCGGAAGCCGCGGCGCGGATTCTTCGGCAGACAGGAACGGCGCAGGCGCTACGTTCGCGGCGCAAGGCGTTGATGTCGCTGGGCGTGCTGGCGGCGGGCGGCTGGATGGCGTGGCAGGCGCGCGATGTCCAACTGGTTCAACACGCGCTGGCCGATGTGGTCACGTCGCGCGGAGAGCGGCGGCGCATCGTGTTGCCGGACGGCGGCACGCTGGTGCTGAACACGGACACGGCGGTCAACATCCGTTATGGCGATCAAGCGCGCAGGATCACGTTGCTGGCCGGCGAGGTCTATCTGATCTCCGGCAGCGACCCGCTGTCGCGTCCGCTGTTTGTGGAGACGCGTGATGGTCAGGCGCGGGCGTTGGGGACGCGCTATCGGGTGCGGCAGTGGGACGAGGCCAGCGAAGTGTCGGTGGATGAAGGCATGGTCGCCATGCTGCCGCGCGATGGCGGCGACGAGGCCGCAAAGACACTGCAGGCAGGCGAATCCGCGCGGATGGCGCGTCAGAAGGTATTCGGTGCAGGACCGACCGATGCACGCGTGATGGATGGCGGCGCGTGGGTCGAAGGCGCGCTGTCGGTGCGGGACATGCCGCTCGACGCATTCCTGCAGGAGCTATCGCGCTATCACGGCGCAATCGAATGCGACCCCGCAGTGGCGCGGCTTAGCGTCTCTGGCGTGTTCCAGCTGGACGACACGCGCAAGGTGCTGGCGTTGCTGCGCCAGATCCTGCCTATCGAACCGCAATCCGGCCGCTTGTGGTGGGGCGGACGCGTGACGCGGGTGCGGGCGCGCGCGTGATGGACGACGTCCGGAAAAAAATATTTGAGGGGATCGGCGAACTCGTTCGTCATACCGCTTGAAGCAGTGCGCACTGCCCAAGATGGACCGACCCTCATTGGAGTAACCCTTTCGTGAAGACCTACCGACACCCGGCCGCCACGGCGCCGGGCGCCCGGGCTTGCTTGCGCGCCTGCCCCGCCCCTTCCCTTGCCGTGCTGCTGCCGCTGGCG
>NZ_DIEJ01000115.1:0-29611 GCF_002418565.1 Achromobacter sp. UBA5777
GCGGCGTGGCCCCGATGTCGCGGTCGGCGTGGCTGGGCGGCTCGGCGGGCGCCGCGCTGAACAAGGCGCTGGCGTTGCCGCGCCAGGCCGACGTCGACACGTGGAACGCCGCGCTGCGTTATCGCTTGTTCGGCGACCTGGGCGAGCAGGTCGCGATGGGCTGCCCTGGCTGGCTGTTCTACCGCGACGGATTGCGGCCGCCGCCCGGCGTGCACGTCTTCGACGATCGCCTGCGGCTGATGCGGCATTGGGTGCGCGAACTGCGCGCCAGGCAGGTGCAGGTGCTGGTGGTCGCGGTGCCGGACAAGTCGCGCATCGAGTCCGCCCAGCTTTGCGGCCTGCCCGTGTCGCAACCGATGCGCCAGACGCTGGACTCCTGGCAGGCAGCGCTGCGCGCGGATGGCGTGCCCTTCGTCGATCTGCGCGACGCGTTGATGGCGGCCCCCTCGCCCCGCTTTTTCCGCACGGACGTGCACATGAATGCGCAAGGGGCGCAGGCGGCAGCCGCGCGCGTGGCCGAAGCGGCGTTGCCGCTTTTGAACGGCAAGGGTACGCAGGCGTTCGAGACAGAACCGTCCTCTGCGCCGCAGCCGCGCATGGGCGACCTGATCGTGCTGGCGGGCCTGGAGCAGGCGCCGCCCGGATGGCGGCCGGATCTGGAGCAGGTATCGGAGGCGAAGATCGAACCCGTGCGCAGCGGCGGCCTCCTGGATGAGCCGCCCCCGGTAGAGGTGCTGCTGGCGGGCACCTCCAACGGCCGCCGCAGCCAGTTCGGGGAGCGCCTGGGCATGGGCCTGGGGCGCGAAGTCTGGAACATGAGTCTGGACGGCGGACAGTTCTCGGGCGCGCTGACGATGGCGCTGGGGCAGCGCGCGCAATGGCCCGCCAGCCTGAAGCTCGTGATCTGGGAGTTCTCGGAAAACGCCCTGTCGCTGCCGCTGACCGCGGACGAACAAGCCCTGCTGGCGCGCATCCCGTAGCGGACCAAGATGCTATTCAACTCCTACCTGTTCCTTTTCATCTTCCTGCCCGTCACGCTGGTGGCGTACTACGCGCTTGGACGGCTGAACGTGCGGCTGGCGGCGCTATGGCTGTGCCTGACCTCGCTGGTGTTCTACGGCTGGTGGAATCCGCAGTTCGTCGTGCTGCTGGCCGGCTCCATCGCCTTCAACTACCTGGTCAGCCAGCTGATCCTGCACAACACCGCACGCCCCCGGCTGCAGGGCCTGATCGTGGGACTGGGCGTGGGCGCCGACCTGGCGCTGCTGTTTCACTACAAGTATTTCGTGACGCTGCTGAACTTCCTGAACGACTTGGGCATGACGGCGGCAACCGCGGACGACATCATCCTGCCGCTGGGCATCTCGTTCTTCACGTTCACGCAGATCGGTTATCTGCTGGACTGCAAGGCGGGCGTCGTGAAGGAGCGCAGCCTGCTGAGCTA
This sequence comes from Achromobacter sp. UBA5777, assembly GCF_002418565.1. Lineage (NCBI taxonomy): Bacteria > Pseudomonadati > Pseudomonadota > Betaproteobacteria > Burkholderiales > Alcaligenaceae > Achromobacter > Achromobacter sp. UBA5777. The sequence continues at coordinate 1,445 of NZ_DIEJ01000115.1, forward strand.
CGTGCTGTTCGTGACGTTCTTTCCGCACCTGATCGCCGGCCCGATCCTGCATCACAAGGAAATGATGCCGCAGTTCGCGCAGCCGGAGAATTACCGCTTCAAGGCCGAAAACCTGTCGGTGGGCGCGATCCTGTTCGTGATCGGCCTGGCCAAGAAGGTGCTGCTGGCCGACGGCATCGCGCCGTACGCCGACGCAGGGTTCGCGGCGCCGGGCGAGTTGCAGTTCTTTGGATCATGGGGCGCCAGCCTTTGCTATGCGCTCCAGCTTTACTTTGATTTCTCGGGCTATTCGGACATGGCGCTGGGCCTGGCGAAGATGTTCGGCATCCGCTTCCCGCTGAATTTCAACTCGCCCTACAAAGCGGGCAACATCATCGAATTCTGGGCGCGCTGGCACATGACGCTGACGCGCTACATCACCGCGTATCTGTATTACCCGGTGGCGGTGGCCGTGAACAAATGGCGCACGAATCGCGACCTGCCGGTGGGCTCGGCCGGGCTGAAGACGCTGGGCGGCTTTGCCGGCAGCATCGCGCTGCCCACGCTGTTCACCATGACGCTGGCGGGCGTGTGGCACGGTGCGGGCTTTCAGTTCGTCGTGTTCGGGCTGCTGCACGCGATGTATCTGTCGGTGAACCACGCCTGGCGCATCTTCGTCGTGGGCCGCAAGCCCGCCGCCGCGCGCAACACGCATGCCGCCACACGCGCGCTGTGCGTGCTGATCACGTTTGTCGCGGTGCTGGTGGCGCAGGCGTTCTTCCGCGCCCACGGGGTGGGCGACGCGATGCTGCTGGTGCAGGGCATGACGGGCGCGCGCGGCATCGAGCCGGTGGACATGTCCGCGCATGTCGCGGGTCTGGCGTTTGGCGACGCCTGGCGCGTCATCGCCGGCCACCACATGCAGCTCATCTATGCCGTCGTGCTGCTGGGCATCGCGTGGTTCGCGCCCAATTCGCATCAGATCCTGGGCCGCTGGTCGCCCGCCCTGTTCAAGCCGAGCGAGACCCCCCAGACGTTCATGCGCTGGCGTCCCAACATCGCGTGGCTGGCGGTCATGCTCGTGCTGCTCGCTTTCTGCCTGGTGAACCTGCACAAGGAAGCCCGGTTTCTCTATTTCCAATTCTGATCCCACGGGGTCGCGGAGCAAGATATGGACATCAACGCTATCGAAGCCAAAGTGGCGCAACTCGTCGAAGGCATCATCCTCACGCAGGTGGACCCGGACACGCTGCTGATCGAATCCGGTCTGGTCGACTCGTTGGCGGCCGTCGACGTGGCGCTGGCGGTGGAGCGCGAATTCGGCTGCAAGATCCCGCCCACCGAGATCGACGTGCATCTGGAATCGGTGCATACGCTGGCCGCCTTCATCGCGGAACGCCGCGGCGCCTAGCGCGCAGCCACGGGAGGGCCGGACCATGCGCTTCGACTTCAACACGTTCGATTTCGCGGACACGCAGACTGACGCCGACGCGATCGCGGTCGTGGACGCGCGCGGGGCCACGTCGTGGCGCGCGCTGCGCGCCGCCACCGAGGCCTGGAAACAGGAAGCGCGGGCCGCGGGCGCGCGACCCGATACGCCGCTGGTGATTTCCGGCCACAAGGAGACGGCGTTTCTCGTAGCGATACTGGGCTGCCTGCGGTTGGGCGTGCCCTTCGTGCCGGTGGATGTCATCAACCCGCCCGAGCGCATCGCACGGATCGGCGAACTGGTGCGCGCCGGCCTGCGCTACGACGCGCAGGCCGCGCATTTCGTTTCCACAGGCGGCGTGGCCGCGCCGCTGGAAGAAAAGGATCTGGCCTACATCATGTTCACGTCGGGCAGCACCGGCGATCCGAAAGGCGTGCAGATCGGCCGCGAAAGCATCGGCCTCTTCGCCGGATGGATCCGGGACTGCCTCGCGCTGGGCGCGGCGCCGGTCTTCATGGACCAGATGCTGTTCAGCTTTGACTTTTCGCTCTTCAACTGGGTGGGCGCGCTGACGCTGGGCGGCACCTGCGTGCTGTGCCCGCGCGAGACCATCGCGCAGCGCGATGCCTTCGCGCAGTATCTGGCCGGCAGCCGCATCAGTGTCTGGGCCTCCACGCCCTCGTTCGTGCGGCAGCAATTGTTCAACCCCGAGTTCGACCATGCCCACCTGCCCGATCTGCGCGTCTTCGTGTTCGGCGCCGAATCGCTGACGCCCGCACTGACAGAGGAACTGTGGCAGCGCTTTCCGCAGGTGCGCATCGTCAACTCCTACGGCCCGACCGAAGCGACGTGCTCGACCACGTGGGTTGAGATCGGCCCGGCGCTGCGCGCGGCGGCGCCCAATCCATTTCCCATCGGCCGCGCCAAGCCCTATGCCGAGGTCTTCATCGAAAACGGCGAGATCAGCATCGTGGGCGACCACGTCATGCGCGGCTACCTGAACCGCCCCGACCTGAACGCCACGCGCATGTTTACGCGCCACGGCAAGCGCGGCTATCGCAGCGGCGATCTGGGCGAGATCGACGCGCAGGGGCTCGTCACCTTCCGCGGCCGGATCGACGATCAGATCAAGCTGCATGGGTATCGCATCGAACTGGCGGAGATCGACGCGGCCATCGCCGCCCTGCCCGGCGTGCGTGCCGGCGCCACGGTGGCGCTGCGGCGGCCCGATGGCGCCATCGTCAGACTGATCGGCTTTATCGAACCCGCCGCAAACGGCCAGCGTACGCACTCCCCTGCCGCCGGCTTGCAACCGCTGCCCGCTGATCTGACAGACTGGAAGGCCACGCTGGGCCGGCGTTTGCCGCCGTACATGATTCCGTCAGAACTGGTGGCCTGCCCGCACTTTCCCACCACCAGCACGGACAAGGCGGACCGCAAGCAGCTCGAACGCCTGTATCTTGAAACGCGCCTCAGCAAGAAGCCGGAGCCGCAAGCATGACTCGCACAATCTTTCGTCTCACCCTCGCCCTGACCCTGGGGGCCTGCTCCGCCAATGCCGCCGCCGAAGGCGTGCTGGCGCAACTGTATGCCGCCCGCCCGCCGGCGGGTTCCTCGTTCGTCCGGGTGGTCAATCCGCACGTGAACCCGCTGCAGGCGCAGGTCGCCCAAGGACCGGTGCAGGAGATCGGACCGGACCGGCAGGCCACCACCTACGCCATCGTGAAGGGCAATCAGCCCTTCGACGTGCGCATCGACGGCAAGCTCGCCGGCACGCTGCAGGTGGCGCCTGACACGTTCAGCACGCTGGTGCCGCGGCGTGACGGCGGCAGGCTGTCGTTCAGCGTCATCGACGACAACGCGGGCGCGCAGGACGCGCTGAAGGCTGAACTGCGCTTTTACAACCTGGCGACCGATTGCCCCGCCGGGCAGTTGTCCGTCAGTCCGCCGGGCCCGATCCTGTTCAAGGACGTCGAGCCCGGCGCGTCCGCCGCGCGCGCGATCAATCCGGTCAGCGCGACGCTGACCGCCGGCTGTGGCGCGGCCGCATCGCAGGCGCTGCCGCTGCCGGCCTTGCAGCCGGGCGACCACTACAGCCTGTTCCTGACCGGAACGCCCGAGGCCCCCGTGCTGCGTGGCCAGACCAGCGGCACGGACGCGTACAAGAAATAGGGAGGCCATCATGCGCCGCGTTTTCCGGGACGACCACGAACTCTTCCGCGACCAGGTCAAGCGCTTCATCGAGAGCGAGATCGCGCCCCACTATGCCGAATGGGAAGAAGCCGGCGTGACGCCGCGCACGCTGTGGCGGCGGGCCGGCGATGAAGGGCTGCTCAATTGCGCGCTGCCGGATCCTTACGGAGCAGGCGGCGACTTCGGGCATTCGGCCGTGGTGATCGAGGAGCTGGCCCGCGCCAATTTCCTGGGCATCGGCTTTTCGATCCACTCCGACATGGTCGCGCCGTATCTCCTGAACGTCGGCACAGACGCGCAGAAGCAGCGCTGGCTGCCCGCCATGACCCGTGGCGAGACCATCGGCGCCATCGCGCTGACCGAGCCGGATGCGGGCAGTGACCTGAAGGCCGTGCGCACGCGCGCGCGGCGCGATGGCGAACACTTCGTGCTCAATGGTCAGAAGACCTTCATCACGAACGGCGTGAACGCGGGCCTGGCCATCGTACTGGCCAGTACCGATCCCGATCTCGGTGCGCGCGGGCTGTCGCTGTTCTGCGTCGAGGAAAACCTGCCGGGTTACACGAAGGGCGCGCCCCTGCACAAGATCGGCCAGCACAGCCAGGACACCTGCGAACTGTTTTTCAACGACGTGCGCCTGCCTGCCGACTGCCTGCTGGGTCCGCTGAACAATGCGTTCGAGATCATGACGCGCGAGCTGGCGCGCGAACGCCTGGCGATCGCGCTCCGCGCAGCGGCGTCGCAGGAAGGCATGCTGGACCAGGCGGTGCAGTACACGCGAGATCGCAAGGTGTTCGGGCGCCGCGTGATCGACTACCAGAACACGCGCTTCAAGCTGGCGAATGCGCGCGCGCAGAGCACCATGCTGCGCGTTTTCCTGGACGATTGCCTGGCGCGCATGATGGAGGGCGAGCTGGATGCAACGACGGCGGCCATCGCCAAGCTCAATGCGACCGAGATGCAAGGGCGCATTCTGGACGATCTGCTGCAGCTTTACGGCGGCTATGGCTACATGGCGGAATATGGCATCGGCCGCGCGTGGACCGACGCGCGCGCATTGCGCATCTTCGGCGGCACCAACGAGGTCATGCTGGAAATCATCGGCCGCAGCTTCAACTGACGCCGCGCGCCTGACGGGGCCATTCCAGAGGCGCACTGCCGGGCCGCGCAGCACAAGCGAACTTCAGAGCCGAGCATCCATCCAGGCCTGCATCAGCGCGCGCGCCTCCGGCGTGTCGTCGATGACCCACGGGTCCAGCGCAAAGGCCACGATGCGCTTGGCGCCGTAGCCGCGCGCCACCTCCCACTGCTCATGGACCCGCTCAAAATCGGCAGACCGCGCCTTGAAGGTCGAGCCGTCGGTGGCGCCCGACGGCAGTTCCTCGAACAGTTCCAAGATCAGGTCGAAAGACGCGTGGCGCGCCAGCAGCATGTCGTGGAGCGGTTCCAGCGCCCGGAGGTTCTCCAACCCGGCCACACCGACGCCGTCCTGGATCATGGGGTGTATGCCCACGTGGTCCAGAACATGGCTCCACAACTTCATCAATGACCCGTCGCCCGGCAGGCGGCTGTGATAAGTCGAGATGCACGGCACGCTGCTGCTGGTCTCTTGCGCCGTGCGCGACAACGCGTCCAGCCATGGCACCAGCAGCGCCTGCCGTTCGGCGGACGCCCAGTTGTACTGTTCCAGCTCGTACGGCAGATACCATCCACGGAACGCACGGCGCTGATTCCAGCCTGACTCCCGCATGTACGCGGCGCCGCGCTCACGCGTCTGGTCCAGAAAGGCGGCAAGCGCGGGCGTGTCGGCGCGGGCCAGCACGTCCCACCAACGCTGGTCGTATGGCAGGCCCACGTGGATGCCAATGCCCTGGTGCGCGGCTTCGTCGAACAGGGTGGCAAGGAGCGCCCCGGGGGCCATCCAATCGTCCGGCCGCCCGCCTTCCAGACCGGTCCATTGCAGGAAGATTTCGCGGCAGCCCAGCCGCCGGAAGCTGCGCAGCCGCTGGCGCCAGTCTTCGGGCGTCAGGTCCGCGTGGCTGCGCCAGAGCTGCAGGAAGGTCGCGTTCAGGGAAAGCGGCGGCGAGCATGCCGCCAGCGGCGCCAGGGCGCTTAACGCCAGCGCCTGGAAGAGGCGCCGGCGCTGAGGGGATTTGAGCTGCGGGGGTATCAGGGGACTGCCCAGCCTTTATCCGCGGTTGCCGAACATGCCGGACAGCGAGCCCAGCAGGTCGGCGGGGTTGAATGGCTGGCCGGGCTGCACCGCGCCTTCCGGCGTGGCCTTGTCGACCAGTTGCGGCAGCAGGGCCGACAGCGAATCCAGCACCGAAGTGGTGTCCTGCCCCGTCTTGGCCGCCAGTTCGTTCACGACGCCAGGATCCAGCACGGATCCGAGCTGGTCCGGGCTGACGGGCAGATTCTGGCCCGTGCCCACCCAGGACGCCACCACTTCGCCCAGCCCGCCCTTTTGAAAGCTGGCGATCAGACCGGTCAGACCGCCCGGGTATTTGTTCAGTTGCTCGATCAGCGCAGGCAGCAGCGAGGCCGAACCGCCCTGCTGACCGCCACCGGCCATCGAGGCCAAAGTGTCCAATAGGCTCATCGCCGCGCTCCTGAAAAAGTCGGGAAATCAGTATAGGCCGATGAAAAGCGCGGTGTGCGGCAATGCTGTTGCCGCCCGCGACGACTTTGCAAAAGTTGTAAATCGCGTGGGCGGCTCATGCTTTTGGATAGTGCCTTCGGCTCAGCCCTTCGGCGTGGACGTCGCCGCCCTGAGCGCCTTCAGCGCCTTCTGGCCGGCGCGTCCGTCTGGCGGCAGGCCGAGTTCGCGCTGGGCGGCCTGCAAGGCCTGGCGCGTGCGAGCGCCGATCATGCCGTCGGGCTCGCCCAGCTCATAGCCACGCGCGATCAGAAGGCGCTGCAGTTCGCGTCTTTCGGCGCGCGACAGACCGGGATCGTCCGTGGGCCAGGCCTGGGTCAGCGGGCCGCCGCCGCGCAGGCGGTCAGACAGATGCGCAATGGCCAGCGCATAGCTTTCGGCGGCGTTGTAGGAATACAGGGCATCGAAATTGCGCGTCACCAGAAACGCCGGACCGTTGCGGCCCGCGGGCAGCAGCAGACCGGCCGGCGTATCGCCGCCGGGCAGCGCCTGTCCATCGGCGCGCGTCACGCCCTGTTTCACCCACGACGACATGGGCCGCTTGTTCTTGCGGCCCGCGCCGGACGTGTCCAGTTTCGCGGGCAACCTGACCTCGTAGCCCCACGCCAGCGCCGGGTTCCAGCCCGCGCGCTTCAGGAAATTCGCGGTGGATGCCAGCGCGTCCGGCACGCTGTCGACCAGATCGCGCCTGCCATCGCCGTCAAAGTCCACCGCCAGCCGCAGATAGGTCGACGGCATGAACTGGGTCTGGCCGAACGCGCCGGCCCACGAGCCAACCAGGCGCTCGGGCGCGATGTGTTCGTCCTGGATGATCTTCAGCGTGGAGAAGAATTCGCCCCGGAAATACGCCTGGCGCCGGCCATAGCACGACAGCGTCGACAAGGACGTCAGCAGCGGCCGTCCGCCCAGCGTGCGGCCGAAGTTGCTTTCCACGCCCCAGACCGCGGCAATCGTCGCCGGGTCCACGCCATAACGCTGCGACGCCCGGTCCAGTTCGGCCTGCCACCGCGCCATGCCGGCCTTCCCATCTGCCACGCGCTCGTCGTCCACCAGGCCCGCCATGTAGTCCCAGATGGGCGTCTTGAACTCCGGCTGCGCGTCCAGCAGGTCGATCACCGCCATGTCGGGTGCGAGGTTTGCGGTGTGCGTGTCGAACATCGCCGCCGACACGCCGGCCTTCAAGGCGGGCGCCCGCAACTGCGACAGGCAGGCGGCAAAATCGCCGGCGGCCAGTGCCGCTGGCGCGGGCAGGATCAGCGCTGCGCTCGTCATCACGGCAGTGGTCAGCGCGCGATTTACAGCAGTATTCGACAGCGCGCCGTGCAACAGGGATTTCATGCTTGGGGTTCCTTGGGAGGTGCGATGGCGGCATCGCCTTGCAGGCGCCGCGTCCAGTCTTCGACTTCGCCGGCACGGGCGCGCTTTTCAAAGAGCGCGCGCCAATTCGGCGACAGCTCGGGCAGCGCCGCCAGCGCATGCAACACGTCCGGGTCCAGCACGCGGCGGTTCAGGATGTCCTGCACGCGCGCCAGCGACCACTGCGGATGCAAGCGCTTTTGCAGCGTCAGCGAGTCGCCGGGCGCCAGCCAGCCGGTCTGCAGCACGCGGTAGTACCAGCCCGTCATGCCGCTGGCCTGAACCTGCGCGGCCATGCCCTTGTGCTGGAACCGGTGATCCAGCTTCCAGCACGGCTGGCGCGCCTGCGACACCTGAATGAACGCGGTGCCCGCGCGATAGACGTCGCCCACGCACACGTCGCTTTCGGTCAGACCGGTGGTGGAAAGGTTTTCTCCGAACGCGCCCGGTGCGCGCAGCACCGCGCGTTCGCCCAGCGTCTGCAGCCAGGCAGGATAGTGGTCGCGCGCGTAGTGGTGCAGCGCCTTTTCCGGGCCGCCGTGAAAGCGTCGGTCCGCCTGCGCGTCGCCGTCCAGTCCTTCCAGACCGAGCCAGCACCGCTCGGCGACCGGGTGCTTGTCGATGCCGCTGTCGCGCCCCGAATCGCCCAGCGGCCGCACGGCGCCCGTCAGCAGCGCTTCGATTGTGATGTCCATTTTCCCGTCGTCCATTCAGCCGGCCTGCAGCGCGGCAAGCTCGTCGTCGTCGAATCCGGCGGCGCGCCGCGCCTCCAGGTTGAAGGGGCCGCGCAGGCGCGGCGCCTGATAGCGCGCCGCCAGTTCGGCATAGCAGGCCACCGGCTCCTTGCCCGCCTTCGCGCACTGCTGCTTGTACCAATGGTTGCCGATGGCGACGTGGCCGATCTCGTCGCGCAGGATGATATCGACGATGGCGGCGCTTTGCGCGTCGCCCGCGCCCGCCAGCTTGTTGCGGATCATCGGCGACGCATCCAGGCCGCGCGCTTCCAGCGTGCGCGGCACGAGCGCCAGGCGCGCCAGCAGGTCGTCCTGCGTGCGCTCGGCCATATCCCACAATCCGTTGTGCGCGGGGAAGTCGCCGTAGGCATAGCCCAACGTGTCCAGCCGCTGACGCAGCAGGTCGAAATGCAACGCTTCTTCGCGCGCCACGCGCAGCCAGTCGCGGTAGAACGCCTCGGGCATGCCGGCAAACCGCCACATGATGTCCAGCGCAAGGTTCACGGCGTTGAATTCGATGTGGGCCAGCGCGTGCAGGAGCGCTGCCCTGCCTTCCGTCGTGGCCATGGACCGGTGTTTGACCTCTCCCGGCGCGACCAGTTCGGGCTTTGCCGGGCGGCCGGGCAGTCCCGCGACGGGCGCAAGAACGCGCTCGCAATCCAGCCGGGCGTCGTCGGCAATGGCGCGCACGCGCGCCAGCTTGTCGGGCCATGCCGTGGCGGCCAGCGCCGCCAGCGCCTGCTCGCGCATGCCGTGCGCATCGTCATCCTGCCCGCCGGGGGCAGTCTTGCTGCTGTCCATATTGCCGTCGTTCCCGGGCGCCGCGTGGACGCCTCAAATCCCTGTCGTTGCCATGGCTTGCACGCCATGCGCTGCCGAAGACTTTATCATTCGCGGATGGATCCCCTGCGCCTTACCTTGGAAACCGATCTGTCCCGCATCGACGCCCGGCAATGGGACGCGCTGGCCGGAGACCAACCCTTTCTGCGGCACGCCTTTCTGCTCGCCCTGCACGACACCGGCTGCGCATCGCGCCAGACGGGCTGGGCGCCGCATTTCATGGCGCTGTGGCGCGACGACGTGCTGGCAGGCGCGGTGCCGCTTTACCTGAAGTCGCATTCACGCGGCGAGTATGTGTTCGACTACGCGTGGGCCGACGCCTTCCAGCGGCACGGCATGCGCTACTACCCCAAGCTGTTGTCGGCCATTCCGTTCACCCCGGTCACGGGTCCGCGGCTGCTGGCCGCCAACGACGAAGACCGCGCGACGCTGGTGCGGGGGCTGGTGGCGTTTGCCGAAGAGGTCAACGTGTCGTCGTTGCATCTGCTGTTTCCGGCCGACGCCGACGTGCGCGCGCTGCGGGAGGCGGGCTTCATGATCCGCGAGAGCGTGCAGTTCCACTGGACCAACGCGGGCTACGCCGATTTCGACGCATTCCTGGCTGCGATGAGCCACGACAAGCGCAAGAAGATCCGCCAGGACCGCAAGAAGGTCGCCGGCGCAGGCCTCACCTTCCGCTGGTTGCGTGGCGGCGAGATCGGCGCAGAGGAACTGGAATTCTTCTACGGCTGCTATTGCCGCACCTACTTCGACCACGGCAACCCGCCCTATCTGAGCCGCGAGTTCTTTGAACAGGCATACCGCGACCAGCCCGATGCCTTCGTGCTGATCCTGGCCGAACGCGACGGCGTGCCGGTCGCGTCGGCGCTCAATCTGGCGGGCGGCGATGCGTTGTATGGCCGGTATTGGGGCGCGACGGAATACGTGCCGGGGCTGCACTTCGAGACCTGCTACATGCAGTCCATCGCGTATTGCATCGCGCACGGCATCGCGCGCTTCGAGGGCGGCGCGCAGGGCGAACACAAGATGGCCCGCGGCCTGCTGCCCATGCCGACGTGGTCAGCGCACTGGGTGGCGCATCCGGGATTCGCCGAGGCGATCCAGAACTTCCTGGATGAGGAAACCGCGGCGGTGTCGGACTATCTGGGGGAACTTGAATCGCACACGCCGTTCAAGGAACGGGGTGTCTGACACCGGCGTTATACGACCGCCTTGCCGTCAGAGAAAGCGGTCCAGCAGCTTGCGGCTGTGCTTGTCCAGCGACTGGATGTCGCGCACCAGATAGAAGATGCCGTGGTTGTCGGCGATCAGCAGCGTCTGGGCGGACAGGCGGCGGATGTCTTCTTCGCCGCGTAGCGTGAACGACGTCGGACCGCGGTCGGTATCCACCTTCCAGACGCTGGGCGTGGCGTAAGTGGACACGCTGGACAGCTTGCGGATTTCGGGCATGAACTCGCGGCTGGCGAGTTCTTCTTCGATCAGCGCACGCGGCTCGGCAGGGACGTCGGACAGATGTTCGATCCACAACAGCTCGTGCCCGTCGCTGGTCACCAGCGACAGTCCGCGGCCGGCCTCGCTGATCGGGAAGGCGCGCACCGGGATGACGCCTTCGTGCGATTCGCCGTCGGCGGACTGGAACTCCAGGCGTCCGAAGGCATTGCGGCGCAATTGAAAGAACGGCAAGGTCATGGCGAAAGTTCCGTTTCCGCGTCAGGCCACGGCGGCCATGTCTTCGCTGCCCGACGCCTGCGCGTCGGCTTCCGCCTGGCGCGCCTGTGCCTGATACAGGCGATAGTAGGCGCCCTCGCGGGCCATCAATTCTTCGTGCGGTCCCTGCTCCACGATCTGGCCGCGGTCCAGGACCACCAGCCGGTCGGCCTTGCGCAACGTGCTCAGGCGGTGCGCGATTGCAATCGTTGTGCGGCCGCGGACCAGATTGTCCAGGGCCTTCTGAATTTCTTTCTCGGTCGTGGTGTCCACCGACGACGTCGCTTCGTCCAGGATCAGGATGCGAGGGTCGATCAACAGCGCGCGCGCGATCGAGATGCGTTGACGTTCGCCACCGGACAAGGCCTGGCCGCGTTCACCCACCAGCGAGTCGTAGCCGTGCGGCAGGCGCAGGATGAATTCGTGCGCATGCGCCGCGCGCGCCGCAGCCACGATCTCGTCGCGCGTGGCGTCCGGCCGGCCATAGGCGATGTTCTCGGCGATGGTGCCAAAGAACAAAAACGGCTCCTGCAGCACCAGCCCGATATTGCGTCGGTAGTCGGCCACGCGGACCGAACGGATGTCGGCGCCATCCACCATCACGGCGCCCTCGGATACGTCGTAGAAGCGGCAGATCAGGTTGATCAGCGTACTCTTGCCCGAGCCGCTGTGGCCCACGAGCCCGATCATTTCGCCCGGAGCGATGGTCAGATTCAACCCGCGGATGACCTGGCGGTTGCCGTAGCGAAAGCCCACGTCGCGCAGTTCGATGCGGCCGTTGATGTGCGGCATTTTGGCGGGGTTTTGGGGTTCCGGCACGCTGGACACGTGGTCCAGAATGTCGAAGATACGCTTGGCGCCAGCGGCAGCCTTCTGCGTGACCGACACGATGCGGCTCATGGAATCCAGGCGCATGTAAAAGCGCCCGATATACGCCAGGAACGCGGCCAGCACACCCACGGTGATCTGCTTTTGCGACACCTGCCAGATGCCGAAGATCCACACCACCAACAGGCCAACTTCAGTCAGTAGCGTGACCGTCGGCGAGAACAGCGACCACGTCGTGTTGACGCGATCGTTGACTTCGAGGTTGCGGTTGTTGGCTTCGCGGAAACGCGCGACCTCGCGCTTTTCCTGCGCGAACGCCTTGACGACGCGGATGCCGGGAATGGTGTCGGCCAGCACGTTCGTGATCTCGGACCAGATGCGGTCGACCTTTTCGAAGCCGTGCCGCAAGCGGTCGCGCACCGCGTGGATCATCCAGATGATGAACGGCAGCGGCACCAGCGTGACCAGCGCAAGCCACGGATTGATGCTGATCAGAATGACCGCCGTCATGGCGATCATGAGAATGTCGGTGGCGAAGTCCAGCAGGTGCAGCGACAGGAATACACAGATGCGGTCGGTTTCGCTACCGATGCGCGAAATCAGATCGCCGGTGCGCTTGCCGCCGAAATACTCGAGCGAGAGTTGCTGCAGGTGCGCGTAGGTGGTGGTGCGCAGATCCGCGCCGATGCGTTCGCTGACCCACGCCAGAATATACGTGCGCGCCCAACCCAGCCCCCACGCCAGAATGGCCGATCCCAACAGGCCGCCTAGATAAAGCCGCACAAGGCTGTAATCAATGGGTGCGCCGTTCTGGAACGGGATCAGCACATCGTCCATCAGCGGCATCGTCAGGTACGGCGGCACCAGCGTGGCCGCCGTGCCGAGCAGCGTCAGCAGAAAACCGGCAAACAACGGGCCGCGGTAGGGCCGCGCAAAACGCCACAGCCGCAAGAGCGCCCAGGTGGTCGACGGCGCGGCCTGCTCCTGATTGCACGTCGGGCATTCTTCCTCGCCCGCGGGAATGACGTTATTACAGATGGTGCAGGTGCGTTCTTCCAGCGCTTCGGCCGGCTTGCCCGACAGCCGAATCGACTGCTGCGTTTCAAACTGCGCCAACAGCCGCAGCGCCGCGGGATTACAAGCCAGCGTGAATCGCCAGACGCCCAGACGACCGGTATCGTCGTGCAGCTCCAGCACGGCCGCGCCGGCATGGTCGCTGAGGGATAGCTTCAATTGAGGGCCGTATGGCCAGGATTCCCAACCGGAATCGTCGGGAAGGCGCGCGATCAGCCGTTTATCGGTCACGGCGACCAGACCCGGCTGGAATTTCAAACGCTGATCGAGGTCTATTTCGACCCAGGCCAGAAGGGTTTCGTCATCCGCCACTTCGGTGCGGATTTCATCCCGCCAGCGGGCAGGAAATGCGTCGGCAAGGCCGGAAAGCAGGTGTGGTTTTTTCATTGGAACGCATACCGGGCCAGGACTCTGCCCTACTAGGCGGCAACCGGTTTGACGCCATCGGCGGCAAACGTGTCCCTTCCTTACAACACAACGAGTTCACGCCATGAAGGCGTCGTATAGTATCAGCCGATTTTTCTAATTAGGAACATCTGGGATCCCCCACTCGTTGGCATTATTCTTAAGGCGCAACCCCAATAAAATCGCGGTCTTGCATAGGGGCGTCCGCGCGTGCCAACCTGCTTCTCGAGCGAATTAAAACATGAAAAAGAAAGACATTGAATTTATCGATGTCGTGGCTTTGCGCGGCCCGAACATTTGGACGTATCGTCCGGTCCTTGAAGCATGGGTGGATATCGGCGAACTGGAGGATTACCCCTCCAACACGATTCCCGGATTTTATGAGCGCTTGACTGAATGGCTGCCGACGCTGATCGAACATCGATGCAGCCCCGGCGTGCGGGGCGGTTTTCTTGCCCGTCTGAAAGAAGGCACGTGGCCCGGCCACATCCTTGAACACGTCACGCTTGAATTGCAGAACCTGGCCGGCTTGCGCGGCGGCTTCGGCAAGGCCCGCGAAACCTCCAAGCGCGGCGTCTACAAGGTCGTCGTGCGCGCCTGGCAGGAACAGGTCACCCGCACCGCGTTGAACGAAGCGCGCGACCTCGTCATGGCCGCCATCGAGGACCGGCCGTTCGACGTGCCCGCCACCGTGGCCAAGCTGCGCAGCCTGGTCGACCGCCACTGCCTCGGTCCCAGCACGGCCTGCATCGTCGATGCGGCCGATGATCGCGATATTCCCTATATCCGTCTTTTTGAGGGCAACCTCGTCCAATTCGGCTACGGCTCCGCGCAGCGCCGCATCTGGACGGCCGAGACCGATCGCACCAGCGCCATCGCCGAAGGCATTTCGCGCGACAAGGACCTGACCAAGGAACTGTTGTCGACCTGCGGCGTGCCGGTGCCCGAAGGGCGCCTCGTTGAAAGCGAGGAAGACGCGTGGGACGCCGCTGAAGACATCGGCCTGCCCGTGGTGGTCAAGCCCTACGACGGCAACCATGGCCGCGGCGTCTTCACCAACCTGACGACGCGTGAGGAGGTGGTCTCCGCCTACCGCGTCGCCGTGGACGAAGGCAGCGGCGTCATCGTCGAACGCTTCGTGCTGGGCAACGAACACCGCCTGCTGGTGGTCGGCAACCGCATGGTCGCGGCCGCCGCCGGCGAGCCGGCGTGGGTGACGGGCGATGGCACGTCGACCATCACTGAACTCATCGACAGCCAGATCAATACCGACCCGCGCCGCGGCCGTACCGAGAACCATCCGCTCAATCCCGTGCGCCTGGATTCCGCCGCCCGGCTGGAAATCGCGCGCCAGGGTCTGTCGGAAGACAGCGTGCCGCCCGAAGGCCAGCGCGTGCTGGTGCAGCGCAGCGGCAACGTCGCGTTCGACGTGACCGATCGCGTCCACCCCAGCGTGGCCGCCACCGTGACGCTGGCCGCGCGCATCGTCGGCCTGGACATCGCCGGCGTGGACCTCGTGGCCGAAGACATCACGCGCCCGCTGGATGAACAGCGCGGCGCCATCGTCGAAGTCAACGCTGGACCGGGCCTCCTGATGCACCTGAAGCCGGCCGACGGCACGCCGCGTCCCGTGGGCCGCGCGATCGTCGACCACCTCTTCCCCGAAGGCGACGCGGGCCGCATTCCCATCGTGGGCGTGACCGGCACCAACGGCAAGACCGTCGTCGCCCGTCTCGTCGCGCGCCTCTTGCACCTGTCCGGCAAGCGCACCGGCCTCGCATGCAGCGAAGGCCTTTACCTGGACCGCCGTCTCGTTCAAAAGGGCGACCGCGCCGACTTCGCGTCGGGCACGCGCCTGCTCATGAACCGCAACGTGGACGCCGCCGTCATCGAAAATGACAGCGGCGTGATCCTTGGCCAGGGCCTGGCCTACGATCGATGCCAGGTCGGCGTGGTCACCAACATCGACGACGGCGATCATCTCGGCGACTTCGACATCAACGAAACGGAACGTCTGTTCAACGTGTTCCGCACGCAGGTGGACGTGGTCCTGCCCGACGGCGTCGCCGTGCTGAACGCACGCGATCCGCGCGTCGTGGAAATGGCCGAGCTTTGCGACGGCGGCGTGATCTTCTTTGGCATCGACCCCGCCCTGCCCGCCATCGTGCAGCATCTGGCCCAGGACGGCCGCGCAGTGTTCGTGCGCGACGGCAGCATCGTGCTGGCGCAGGGCGGCCAGGAAGAACGCCTGGCCGACGTGGCCGCCATCCCGCTGACACATGGCGGCCGCGTGGCCTTCCAGGTTGAAAACGTGCTGGCTGCCGTGGGTTCGGCGTGGGCGCTGGACATTCCGGTGGAACTGATCCGCGCCGGCATCGAGACCTTCGACATCGACCAGGCCGACGCGCCGTGGCAGTTCACGCTGTTCGAGCGTAATGGCGCCACGGTGGTCGTAGACGACGTGCACAACGCGTCCGCGCTGCGCCCGCTGATCACGGCCATCGATCAGTTTCCGTCCGCCAAGCGCGCCGCCGTCTACTCGGCCGGCGCGGACCGCCGCGACGCGGACCTGATCGAACAGGGCAAGCTCCTTGGCGACGCCTTCGACCGCGTGGTTCTGTATGACGACGCGACCGTGCGCAGCAAGCGCCCCGACGGCGAAGCGCGCGCGCTGCTGCGCCAGGGCCTGGCGCAAGGCAGCCGCGTCAAGGACATCCAGGACGAGCCCGACCACGGCAAGGCCATCGCCAGCGTGCTGGACGGCATCGGCGCCAACGACTTCGCCCTGCTGCAGTCCGACGAGGCGTTCTCCGGCCCGACCGTCGATCTGGTCCGCCGCTGGATCCAACAAAACTGACCTTATTAGGCGCGCGGCCGCCCCCGGCGGACGCGCGCCAGACGACAGGAAAACCTGCCATGGAAGTCTCCCGTATCCGAGCATTGCGCGGCCCCAATCTGTGGAGCAAGAACACCGCCATCGAGGCCATCGTGTCCTGCGGCGATGCCGAATGCTCCATCGACAACCTGCCCGAGTTCGAAGCCCGCCTGCGCGCGCGGCTGCCGCAAACCGGGCTGCTGCGCCCCGAAGGCCACCAGGGCGCGGTGTCCATCGCCCACGTGCTGCAGATCGTCGCGCTGACGATGCAGGCGCACGCCGGTTGCCCCGTCACGTTCGGCCGCACCGCCTCCACCATCGAACCGGGCGTGTTCCAGGTCGTGGTCGAGTACAGCGAAGAAGAAGTCGGCAAGCTGGCGATGGAACTGGCGCAGGACCTCGTGCGCGCCGCGCTCGATGACACGCCGTTCGACATTGCCGACGCCCTGAAGCGTCTGCGCGAGCTGGACGAAGACGTGCGTTTGGGACCGAGCACCGGCTCCATCGTGAACGCCGCCACCGCGCGCAACATTCCCTACCGCCGCCTCACGCAAGGCAGCATGGTCCAGTTTGGCTGGGGCAGCAAGCAGCGCCGCATCCAGGCCGCCGAAACCGACCTGACCAGCGCCATCTCCGAATCCATCGCGCAGGACAAGGACCTGACCAAGATGCTGCTGGACGCCGCGGGCGTGCCAGTGCCGATGGGCCGTTCCGTGACTACCGCCGAAGAGGCTTGGGAAGCGGCGCAGGAACTGGGCGGCCCGGTCGTGGTCAAGCCGCGCGACGGCAGCCAGGGCCGCGGCGTCGCGGTCAACATTGAAACCCGCGAGCGCGTGATCCAGGCCTTTGAAGTGGCCGAGGAGATCAGCTCCGAGGTGATCGTCGAACGCTACATTCCGGGCCACGACTTCCGCCTGCTGGTGGTGGGCGGCGCGCTGGTCGCGGCGTCGCGCCGCGATCCGCCGCAGGTCACGGGCGACGGCCAGCAGACCATCCGCCAACTGGTCGATCAGGTCAACGCCGACCCGTTGCGCGGCGACGGCCATGCCACGTCGCTCACCAAGATCCGTTTTGACGACATCGCCCTGGCGACGCTGAAAAAACAAGGCTTCGACGCCGATTCCGTGCCGCCCTCAGGCACGCTGATCTTCCTGCGCAACAACGCCAACCTGAGCACCGGCGGGTCCGCCACCGACGTGACCGACGAGGTCCACCCCGAAATGGCGGCGCGCGCGGTGTCCGCGGCCCGCATGATCGGTCTGGACATCTGCGGCGTGGACGTGGTGGCCGAGACCGTGCAGTACCCGCTGGAAGACCAGCACGGCGGCGTCGTGGAAGTCAACGCCGCGCCCGGCCTGCGTATGCACCTGAACCCCTCGTTCGGCAAGGGCCGCGCGGTGGGCGAAGCCATCATCGCCAACATGTTCGCGGACGGCGACGATGGCCGCATTCCGGTCGTGGCCGTCGCGGGCACCAACGGCAAGACCACCACGGTTCGCCTGACCGCGCACCTCTTGGGCGCGGCCGGCAACCGCGTGGGCATGACGAACTCCGACGGCGTGTACGTCGACAACCTGCGCATCGATACGGGCGACTGCAGCGGCCCGCGCAGCGCGCGCAGCGTGCTGATGCACCCGGATGTGGACGCCGCGGTGTTTGAAACCGCGCGCGGCGGCATCCTGCGCGAAGGCCTGGCGTTCGACCGCTGCAACGTCGCCATCGTCACCAACATCGGCATGGGCGACCATCTGGGTCTCGGCTACATCAGCACGGTCGAGGACCTGGCCGTGGTCAAGCGCGTCATCGTGCAGCACGTGCATCCGTCGGGCATGGCGGTACTGAACGCGGCCGATCCCATCGTGGCCGAGATGGCCGCAAGCTGCCCGGGCTCGATCACCTACTTCGCCGAAGACCGCAACCACCCCGTGCTGGCCACGCATCGCGCGCAGGGCCTGCGTTCGGTTTACCGCGATGGCGATGCCATCGTGGCAGCACAGGGCGCCGACGAGGTGCGTTTCCCGCTGTCCGAGATCCCGCTCACGCGCAACGGCACGATCACCTTCCAGGTCGAGAACGCGATGGCTTCCATTGCGGCGGCATGGGCGCTGGGCCTGGGCTGGGATGTGGTGCGCCGCGGCCTGGCCACGTTCGTCAACGACGCGCAGACGGCTCCTGGCCGCTTCAACGTGTTCGACTACCGCGGCGCCACGGTGATCGCCGACTACGGCCACAACCCCGACGCCATCCAGGCGCTGGTGCGTGCCGTGGACGCCATGCCGGCCAAGCGCCGCTCGGTCGTCATCAGCGGCGCGGGCGACCGCCGCGACGAAGACATCCGCATGCAGACCGAGATCCTGGGCGCGGCCTTCGACGACGTGCTGCTCTACCAGGACCAGTGCCAACGCGGCCGCGCGGACGGCGAAGTGCTGGCCCTGCTGCAGCAGGGTCTGGTGGGCGCCAGCCGCACCACGCAGATCGACGAGATCCACGGTGAGTTCGTGGCGATCGACACGGCGCTGGCGCGCCTGAATGCCGGCGATCTGTGCCTGATCCTGGTCGATCAGGTGGAAGAAGCGCTGGACCACATCGCCAAGCGCATTGCGCAGCCCTGAACGCTTGGCGGAAATGCGGACGGGGCGCTCAGGCGCCCCGTTTTTTTTCGTCTCGCGATGCCATCAGCCGTGCGGGGATACGATGGGCGCCGAGGCCTGATATCGGTCCGTCACGTGCGTGCACCCCACGGCCGCCATGGCGCCAAGCGCCAGCAAGAGGGCGCTGCAAAGTCGTTTCGTCATGCGAGTTTTTCTCCCTTTGCGTGTCGAACCGCCAGCCGGTTCCGTGTGGACTATACCGGCATGCGCCCTGCCCGGCCAGCCGCGCCAGCAGTGGGTTTCGAGAGCGGATCGGTTACTAGCCGCGCACAAAAGGGGTCAAATGGTTGCTCAAATGTAACTCGACCTCCGTGCGCCCGGAACGCGATTTCTCGTCTCAAACACAGGGCTTTTTCCGCAGAGGCGCCGTTACATTTCTCCACAGCGTTGTTTGACAGCCCCAGGGGGCGACTCGTAGCTTAGAACCTAGCTGATCAGTTCCCAACACACCGCGTCCCGGCAGCTTCATAGGCCATGAACCTGCCGCCGCATGAAACCAGAGAGGTCACCATGAACAACGACATCATCGCCGGAAAGTGGAAGCAACTGACGGGCAAGGCCAAGGCGGCCTGGGGTGAACTCACCGACGACGAACTGACCCGCACCGAAGGCAACGCCGAGCGTCTGGCTGGTCTGATCCAGGAGCGCTACGGCAAGACCAAGGATGAGGCGCAAAAGGAAGTCCGCGACTTCTTCGACCGCAATCCCTGATTCCCATAACCACCAGGAGAAGCTGACATGTTGCATTACGCCGTAGTTTTCTTCGTTATCGCGATCATCGCGGCTGTCCTGGGGTTCGGCGGCATCGCCGCCGGCGCCGCGGGGATTGCCAAGATCCTGTTCTTCGTCTTTCTGGTCCTGGCTCTGCTGTCCATTCTGGGCGGCGCCTTCCGCAAGAAATAGAACCCGCATCTGAGCTTTAGTAGATCGTCATAGCGTCACGAACGCGCTGAACACCAAGAAAAAGGAGCATTACTATGGAAATTCGCAAGCTGATCGCCGCCGCCGCACTGGGTACTGGCGCTGTCTTCACTTCCATGGCTTTTGCCGCCGATGACGGCAAGCCGAAACAGTCCGTGGGTGAATACGCGTCCGACGCCACCGTGACCACCAAGGTCAAGGCCGCCTTTGTTGCCGACAAGCAGCTGAGCGCCCTGGAAATCGCCGTCGAAACCAACAACGGCGAAGCCACGCTGACCGGCACCGTGGGCACCGCTGCCGAAGCGGATCACGCCGCCAAGGTCGCCCGTGGCGTCGAAGGCGTGAAGCAGGTCAAGAACAACATCAAGGTTGATCCGGCCAAGAACCGCAAGTAATCAAGGCATCGATGTAGTCGACGCCTGATTTGAAAACGGCGCCTGTGCAAACAGGCGCCGTTTTCACGTTTGGCTTTTACGTGCGCGTGTTGGGATGCGCGTTTTGCTACAGCGTGACGGCGCCGCGGCCGATTTCCAGCGCGCGCCCGCCCACCTGGATGCGGCCATCGGTCGAGACATCCAGCTGCAGGCGGCAGGGGCGGCCGGTCTGGTCGCCCTGCTCCACCAGCACGCTGGCCGGCAGCGCGGCCTTGCGGTGCAGGAGCCAGCCGCCGAGATTGGCGCACGCCGAACCGGTGCCGGGATCTTCGTTGATCGCACCGCCCGGCGTGGCGTAGAAGTAGCGGGCCACGACAACCTGTCGGCCCGCCTGGACATTGCCGTCGTCAAACGCAAACAGATAAAGCGACTTGCGTTCGAGGCTGCTGGTCTGCCAGCGGCCGAGCAGCGACGCATCCGGCTTGGCCCGGCGCACTGCGTCCACGCTGGCAAGCGGTACGAGCAACTGGTCCGCGCCGGTGTCCACCCAGATCGGGTCGGCCAGCAGGTCGTTTTCGCCCAGGCCCACCAGCCCGGCGATGCCGGCGGGATCCAACTTGGGCGCGGCGGTGCGCACCCCGCCCGGACACGGCGCGGTGAAGGTCCACGCGTCGCCATGGGCAGTGAGCGGCACGACGCCGGCCTGGAATTCCAGCGCCAACGCGTCGCCGGTCCGCCGCAGATCGCGCACGACCTGCGCGGTGCCGATGGCGGGATGCCCGGCAAACTTCATTTCAAAACCCGGCGTGAAGACGCGCACCCGCGCGTCCGCTTGATCCGAAGGCAGGATGAACGTGGTCTCGGACAGATTGAATTGCGCTGCAAGATTGAGCATGGTGGCATCATCCATGCCGCGCGCGTCTTCAAACACACAGAGTTGATTGCCGCTGAATGTGGAAGAGGCGAAAACGTTGAGTAGGCGAAATGCGTAGGAAGCCATGGCGGATAGCAGTAAGGAAAATGCCGGCGGCGCCGGATAAGCCCCCACTGTATCGCAGCGGCCCCCGTCAAACGCCTACCAGACCGCGAAGAACAGCACCCACGCAATGCAGAACGGCGCGAGGCCCGCGGCCAGCACAAGCCCCGCGCCAACCTTGCGCGCGATGCCGACCGGACGCGCATTCAAGAGGCGCGCGTAAAGACGCAGCGTCCACAGCACCGCCAGGGTCAGCAGCGTGAACCGCACCGGCGTCGCCCATGCCGCCTGCACGCCTTCATGCTTGAGCAGCGTGATCGTCGTGGCGGACAGCCCTAAGAACACGCCAATGCCAGCCGACGGAATCAGCGCCTGCGCCAGCTTGTGCAGGCCAGCCCGCCCCAAGCGCGAGACGGGCGCATGGGCAGCATGGGAATTGAGGGGCGCCGGCGGCACCGGTGCGGCGGGCGCAATGCGGTCGGCGATCCACAACGACAGGAAGGCCGCACCGCCCACGCATATCGTGGCGCCGACGACAAAGAGCAAAATGCCGGCGCCGTCCAGCCACGAGAAGCTGTCGTTCACGTCCGGGTAGTGCGTCAGGATGAACCACGGCGCGTTGTCCATCAGCGGCCACAGGATGTCGTGCTCGACCAGCCAGGTGGCGGCCCATTGCTTGGCCGTCACGAACCACGGACTGGCGCTCCAGAGAAACGCGCCGATTGCAATGCCCATCAGGCCGAAACACAGCAATGCCGTCTGCCACGGATCGCCATCGGCCACGTGCACGATCTCTTCTTCAGGCGAGCGGGGCGTCAGTGCAATGGCGCCGCGATAGCCACTGCACCGTCCACAGACGTGGCAATCGCCCGCGCCCTTCATGTGGCGCAGCGGCACCAGCGGCGCACAGTTGATGGGCTCGATGCGGATGACGGGATGGCGCCACTTTTCCTCGTCGACCTTGAAGTGCCAGGGCGCCAGCTTGGCCAGCAGGTTGAACACGCCATTGACCGGGCACAGGTACTTGCACCACACACGCTTGCTGCGCCCATAGCGCCAGCCGACGATCATGGCCGCCACGGTGGACCCGCCCAGGACGGCCAGCACCGCCAATGGGTACTGATAGACGCTGACCAGCTGACCGTAAATAGTCGTCAGCGCGAAGGCCACGAACGGCCAGCCGCCCCAGCGCATCCACTTTGGAATGGCACGGCCCTGGCCACGTTCGCTGGCCCATTCGGTCAGCATCCCTTCGGGACACAGCCAGCCGCACCATGCGCGCCCCAGAATCGGCATCGAGATCAGGACGAACGGCCACCACACGCCCCAGAAGGCGAACTGCGCCACGACGGTCAGATTGTTGAACACCGATGCCGCGTTATCGGGCAACGGCAGCAGCGCGGGCACGATGAGAAGGAACGCGTACAACGCGACAATGCCCCACTGCAGCTTGCGCAACAGCGGGGCATGGTCACGGAGGAAGTCGGCGATGCGGGAGGTTGCCCTCCCGAGTGCAGCAGCCATGGTCAAACCTTAAGAAATTCAGTCCGGAGAAAACACCGGAATCAGGATGCTCCCCGGGCTGCGGCCACGGGCGCGGGCCGTCCGCCCGCCCAGCGCAGCAACGCCCAGACGATGATCCAGTAAGCCACCCACAACAGCAGCGAAGACAGTGCGGGCAGCGCACGGTATCCCGCGAAGTCGGCCAGCACCTTGCCAATGCCCGTGCTGTCGCTCAGCAGCCAGGAGCTGTCCCAGACCGGATCCACGATGGTCGGCAGGACATCCAGGGAAATCAGGTGATCCAGACCGCCCACCAGCAGCGAGCCGGCCAGGAGCAGCAACAGGATCTCAGTCACGAAGAAAAAGCGGCGCCACGTGATGAGCTTGCCGCCCAGCTGCAGCAGCCAGAACGTCAGCAGCGCCACCGCGAATCCCGCCACCCCGGCGACGGCCAGCATCAGCATGTCGCTGCCGCCTTCGCCCGCCGACACCGTGCCGTACAGGAACACGACCGTCTCGCTGCCTTCTCGGGCGACGGCGATGGCGACCAGCACGAGCAGGCCCCACCAGTTGTCGCTTGCCACGGAGGCGCGCGCCCCGCTTTCGAGTTCGCCCTTGAGCGTGCGACCGTGCTTTTTCATCCACACGACCATCTGCACCACCAGCGCGCAGGCGGCTAGCGACATGATGGCCTGGAACCATTCCTGGCCTTCATCGCTGAGCCAGGACGACACGCCCAGCAGCACCAGCGCCAGCGCCACGGCCAACGCCAGGCCCGCCGCCACGCCGCCCCACAGGTACGGCAGTCCGCGCTTGCCTTCCGGCGTGGCGCGCAACCACGTGTACAGAATGCCCACCACGAGCAGGGCTTCGACGCTTTCGCGCCAGACGATGAAAAGTACCTGTTCCATGCTTTGGTGCCGCGTTATTCCTTGGGCTTGACGACCAAGGTGCCTTTCACGCTCTGGTGAAAGTCGTCAAAAAAGGGATACTCGCCGGGACGCGAAATGGTGATGACCACGAAGGACTTCACCCCCGGTCCCAGGACTTTTTCCTTGCGCAGCGGAATGCTTTCGAATTCCACCGGCTCGTTGCTCTCGTTGATGAGTTCAATCTTGAAACGGCCCGCGGGCACTTCCAGCGTGGCCGGCTCAAACGTGCCGTCCGGCTTGAACCTCAAGGTGAACGTAGGCAGTTCGTCCGCCTGCGCAGGCGCCATGCCGGCTACGCCGGCCAGGCCGATGAGCATTGCGGCAAGTACGCGAAGCAGGCGGCGCACGATCAGTAACCGCCCTTCTTGCCGGTGCCGGCGTAGACGAATTCATACTCCAGGTCGAACGGCTCGAACCATTCGCCCACGCCCGTTTCCTTGTCGACGTGACGGCCGAAGTGGCTCATCTTGTTCGCCGTCGGCGGCAGGATGGTGTACTTGAGCTTGTATTTGCCCGGGCCCTCGAGCTTCACGTTTTCGCCATAGTGCGGGCCATCGTTGGCGAGCATCGGCATGAACGTGCCCTTCTGCACGTTCTGGCTGCCGACCTTCTGGATCTCGTAATTCACGACCAGATACGGCACCCACTCGCCTTCAGGAAAACCGGTCTTGTTGCCGGCCGTGGCGTGGATGTCGGCCTCCAGGTGCACGTCGGAATCCTTGGCCGGACGCATCATGCCGGGCGGGTCCATTTCGATCGGCTGCAGGTACACCGCGCCAATTTCCATGCCGCCCTTTTCGACAGGCTTGCCGATGGGGTATTCGGCCGCATGGGCGGCGGACACGCTCAACGCGACAATGGCCAGCGCCAAGGCTTTCTTGATCATGTGCATAATCCTTGAGACACAAATGAAAATAGCGGCTCTCAAAACACAAACAAGAACCGTTTTCATTAATTTAGTGGATTTTGCTGACACAACCCTGAACCTGGCCGCACTAAAAGTGCCGGATCATTGCGTTGGCTCAATCAGCAAAAAGCCGCCTTGGCATTCGCCAAGACGGCTTTTTTGCATTGACGCGGACCAGTCAGGCCCGGCGTCCCGCGGTGTTTACTTGCGGCCCGCGCCCGGGGTGCTGCCCGGCGTGAACGGGAAGGTCGAGAACATCGCGCGCGTCTGATCCTGCATCTGGTCCTGCATCTGCACGAACAGGTTTTTGCTCTGGTCGATGTAGTTGTTCATCATGTTCTGCAGCATCGGCGTCTGCACATTCATGAATTGCGTCCAGGCTTCCGGCCCGAACTGGCTGCCGTACAGGCCCTTGGACTGCTCGGCCATGCGCTGCTGGATCTCCATAAAGGCCTGGATGTTCTTTTCCAGGTACGAGCCCATGATGCCTTGCATGGCGTGGCCGTAGAAACGGATGATCTGCGACAGCATGTTCGAGGAGAACATCGGCATGCCACCGCTCTCCTCTTCAAGAATGATCTGCAGGAGGATGCTGCGTGTCAGGTCTTCGCCGCTCTTGGCGTCGACAACCTGGAATTCCTCGTTCGCCAGGACCAGTTGCTTGACATCTGCCAGGGTGATGTAGGTGCTGGTCCGGGTGTCGTATAAGCGACGGTTGGGGTATTTTTTAATCAGGCGCAGGCTGGCGCCGGTTTGTGCTTGCGTCATGGTTGTCCCCGGATCGGGCGATCTCTTTAGGCTTCGAATAATGTGAGTGTAATGCTGTACGGCCCTCTGCCCGAAGCCGTACAGCGCCAGTGGGCCGCCGCGGGGCGGCCCACGTCACGTCAACCCATGTGCAGGCCGCCGTTCAGCGAGAAGTCCGCGCCGGTCGAAAAGCCGGATTCATCCGACGCCAGCCACGACGTCATGGACGCGATTTCCTCGGGCGTGCCAAGGCGGCGCACCGGAATCGTGGCGACGATTTTTTCCAGCACGTCCGGCCGGATGGCGCGGACCATGTCGGTGCCGATGTATCCCGGCGAGATCGTGTTGACGGTCACGCCCTTGCTGGCCACTTCCTGAGCCAGCGCCATCGTGAAACCGTGGATGCCGGCCTTTGCCGTGGAGTAGTTGGTCTGGCCGAACTGACCCTTCTGGCCATTGACCGAACTGATGTTGATGATGCGCCCCCACTGGCGCTCGACCATGCCGTCGATGACCTGCTTGGTCACGTTGAACAGGCTGTTCAAGTTCGTGTCGATGACCGCGCGCCAATCGTCGGCCGTCATCTTGCGGAACAGCCCGTCGCGGGTGATGCCCGCGTTGTTGACCAGCACGTCCACCGGGCCCAGGTCAGCCGTGACCTTTTCGAAAGCGGCAACGGTGGATTCCCAATCGGACACGTTGCCCACCGACGCGTAGAACGTGAAACCCTGCGCGGCTTGCTCATCCAGCCATTGCTGGTAATTGCGGCTGGGGCCGCAACCTGCCACGACGCGAAAGCCATCCTTGGCCAAGCGCTGGCAAATAGAGGTGCCGATCCCGCCCATCCCGCCTGTTACGTAAGCCAGTTTTCCGCTCATTGGACTTCCTCCTGTGTGCGACGGACGCCTCGTTGATTAAACATCTTCCTGCCCGGGGGATCGGACCGCGATACGCGGTATCAGGCCGCCCGGACCTTTACATATCTGCCAGGGGCCGGCTCGATCGGCCGGTACTTGGCATTGCCTGCCTTTGTCCTTGCTTTGACCTGTTTGCCCGAATGCTCGGCCAGCCAGCCCGACCAGTCCGGCCACCAGCTTCCAGGTTGCTCCACGGCCTGCGAAAACCACGTGTTG
Source organism: Achromobacter sp. UBA5777 (assembly GCF_002418565.1). NCBI lineage: Bacteria > Pseudomonadati > Pseudomonadota > Betaproteobacteria > Burkholderiales > Alcaligenaceae > Achromobacter > Achromobacter sp. UBA5777. Next base: position 27,668 of record NZ_DIEJ01000115.1, read on the forward strand.
GGGTCGCCGGGAAGCGGTTGGCTTTCCTGTTCCAGCGCATCGGCCACCCAGTAGCTGCGGCGCTTCTTGGCGGGCGGATTCACGACGCCCGCAATGTGGCCGGATGCGCCCAGCACGAAACGCTGGGGTCCGCGCAGCACCTGCGTGGACGCGTAGGCGGAGACCCACGGCACGATGTGGTCTTCGCGCGAACCGAAGATGTAGACCGGCATGCGCAACCGCGTCAGGTCCAGCGGCAGGCCGGCGGCCTGCGCGCGGCCCGGCACCTTGAGGTTGTTCTCAAGGTAGGTATTGCGGAAATACCAGGAAAAGAAAGGCCCCGGCAGGTTCGTGCTGTCGCCGTTCCAGAACAACAGGTCGAAGGCCGGCGGCTTTTGACCCTTCAGGTAATTGCCGACCACGTAGTTCCAGACCAGCTCATTAGGGCGCAGGAACGAGAAGGTGGTGGCGAGATCACGGCCCGCCATCAGGCCGCCGTTGCCCAGTTGATGGTCGCGCATGAGCGCGTGGGTTTCGTCGACAAAGACGTTCAGGACGCCGGTGTCGTGAAAATCGAGCATCGAGGTGAGCAGCGTCAGCGCGGCCACGGGATGCTCGCCGCGCGCTTCGGCCAGCGCCAGCGCCGCGCCCAGCATCGTGCCGCCCACGCAGAAGCCCAGCGCATTGACCTGCGGCTGCTTCGTGATGTCGCTGGCCACACGCAGCGCCTGCAGCACCGCGTCGTCAAGGTAGTCGGACCAGGTGGCGCGGTCCACGCCGTCGGTATCGGCCGCCACCGGATTGCGCCAGGAAATCAGGAAGACCGTGTAGCCCTCCCCGACCGCGTGACGCACGAACGAGTTCTCGGGCTGCAGATCCAGGATGTAGAACTTGTTGATGTTCGGCGGCACGATGACCAGTGGCCGTTCGTGCACAGTGCCGGTCGACGGCGCGTACTGGATGAGCTGGAACAGCTTGTTCTCGAACACCACGTCGCCGGGGGTGGTGGCCACGTTACGGCCGATCTCGAATTGGGACTCGTCGGTCTGTGTGATGCGGCCTTTCTGGACGTCGCCCAACAGGTTTGCAAGGCCTTCGTTCAACGCGCGTCCCGCGCTTTCGACGATGGATTGCTGCGCGTCGGGATTCAATGCCAGGAAGTTGCTGGGTGACAGCGCGTCGACCCATTGCATGATGGAGAATCGAAGGCGGTCGCGCATGGGCTCGCTGACCTGCGCGGCATCGACCATGCGCTGCATGGCGCGGGCGGACAGCAGATAGGTATGCGCCAGCAACAGATGCGACGCGTTCGCCGCCCAGGCATCGCCCGAGAACCGGCGATCGGACGGCAGCGCCAGCGTGCCGCGCTGGGCATCGTCGCAAAGGCGTTGCCATTCGCGCGCGAACTCTGCCTGGATGTCAGCCAGGACTTCCGGTGCCACGCTCACCGGAATGGGACCTGCGGAGAGATTGGCATTCACTTCGACACCTTGTTATCGAGACTTCGCGATTGATGTTGCATTCCGGGTCCAGGACTGTCAATGCGGGTATACAAGGAGGCTTACTACGGTAAAACGCAAGCCCGGGCCCGGCCTTTGCGCGGCGTCAAACCGGGTGCAACCAGGCCAGCATTGCCATGCGTCCCGTCACCCCGTCGCGGCGGTAGGAAAAGTACCGGTCCCTGCGCGTCACCGTGCATTCGCCGCTGAGGGACACCTCTTGTACCCCGGCGCGCCGCAGCCGGAAATCCGCCAATCCGGCGAGGTCGGCCAGCCACTTGCCGGCGGCGCCGGCACGTGGCGCGAAAAAGCGCGCCGTGGCCGGGTCGTCCGCCGTGAAGGCGTCCAGCACGTCCTGCCCCACTTCGAAGTGCTGCGGGCCGATGCCAGGGCCGACCCAGGCTCGCCATCCGGTCGCCTGCGGCGCCTTGGCGCGCATGGCGTCCAGCGTATGTTCCAGGACGCC
>NZ_DIEJ01000108.1:0-11539 GCF_002418565.1 Achromobacter sp. UBA5777
CAGCCGGCCGCCCGCCAGCGCGCCGACTTCGCGCGGCGCCACCTCGCGTCCCAGCGGCGAGCCCAGGCCCACCGTGATGATCTGCAGGATGGCGTGCGCCATCGTTGTCGTCGGGGGCATGGCTTGCGTGGGGTCTGACACCGCCTTCTTGACGCTGACCAGGGGGCGGCCATAACGATAGATCAGCCACCATCCGCCGCCGGCCGCCAGGCCGCACAGCACCAGCGCCAGCACGCGGCGCGGGCCGCTGGCGGCCTGCACGCCTTCAAGAAAGGATTCGTGGCTGATGATGTGGCCGCCGCCGTAACCGTACGCCAGGTGCTGGACGGCATGCAGCAGCATGCCGAGCAGCATGCCCCCCAGACCGGCGAACAGGCCTGTCAGGACTACCGCCAGGAGAAACCGCGGGCGCAGCCAGGAGGGATCATCGGGCGTTGGATCGTTCATACCAGGAGGGGCTCCCGTCGTTGGCGCGCTGACCGAAGGGCCGTGCAAAGGCTGGTGCGCGCTGCGATGAGGCAGTGTATGGCCCGGCGCCGCCGCGCTGGTCGTCTGGCGCCCGAAAACCATACTTATTGGTTAGGCGGTAATCCGCAGTTTCCTTGTTGAGCGTCAAAAAGGACCGGAATTTGGGCTTTATTTCAAATAGTATCCAAGTGATTCAGTACATATACTCCGGGTTCAATTCAATGGACGGATGCCGCCCGCCGCAAACGGCGCCAGGAGCGGACTGGAGAAAAAGATGTTGAACAAGGTTGTAAAGATCGGGGCATTGGCCTTGCTGTCGACGGTCGTGGCAGGTTGCGCTACCGAGCGTTCCCAAGCCGTCGCCGTGCCGGCCGTCGCGGCGGCCAGCAAGCCGTACGCGGGCGTGCGCAGCCCCATTTCCGTCGGCAAGTTCGACAACCGCACCAATTACCTGCGCGGCGTGTTCTCGGACGGCGTGGACCGCCTGGGCGGCCAGGCCAAGACGATCCTGGTCAGCCACCTGCAGCGCAGCGGCCGCTTCCAGGTGATGGACCGCGACAACCTGTCCGAGATCGCCCAGGAGGCCGCGTTCAACAAGAAGGCCGCCCAGATCAAGGGCGCGCGCTACGTCGTCACGGGCGACGTGACGGCCTTCGGCCGCAAGGTCACCGGCGACCAGCAACTGTTCGGCATCCTGGGCCGGGGCAAGGAACAGGTGGCCTACGCCAAGGTCGACCTGAACGTGGTGGATGCCACGACCTCGGAAGTGGTCTATTCCGCATCCGGCGCCGGCGAATACAGCCTGTCCAACCGCGAAGTCGTGGGCTTTGGCGGCACCGCCGGCTACGACTCCACGCTGAACGGCAAGGTGCTGGATCTGGCCATCCGTGAAGCCGTGGACCGCCTGGTCGACGGCATCGAACAGGGCGCCTGGCAGCCCGCCCGCAACTGACGGAGGCCGGGATGACCATTCATACCCACCAACCCCGCACGGGCGCCGCGCGCGCGGGCCGCGCGCTGGCAATCGCCGCCCTTGCCGGCGTGCTGTCGGCCTGCGTGCAGCAGCCCAAGTCCATGTATAGCTGGCAGTCCTATCAGGGCTCGGTCTATTCCTACCTGAAGGACGATGGCGGCGATTACGCGACCCAGACGCTCGCCATGGAACAGAACATCGAGACGGCGCGCGCGTCCAACGCCGAACTGCCGCCCGGTTTCCGTGCGCATCTGGGCATGCTCTACATGAAGATGGGCGACGGCGACAAGGGCGTCGAGCAGATGCAGGGCGAGAAGGCGGCCTTCCCGGAAGCCGCGCCGTTCATGGACTTCCTGCTGCGCAACGCGGGTAAGCCGCAGACGGTTGCCGCGCAGGGCGCGGGCACGGTGGCCGCAGGGGCGCCTGCCGCAGGGTCGCCTGCCGCAGGATCGCCTGCCGCAGTCAAACCCGCTGCCGCCGCGCCGGCCGCACCCGCCGAGGCCGGCACGTTGAAGAAGGGATCGTGATGATGAACCAACTCATGCGCGCCGGCCTCGTGGCCATCGTGGCGCTCCTGACCGGCTGCGTGGCGCCGCCCAAAAACAACGTCGACTACACCGCGTTTCGCGAAAGCAAGCCGGCGTCGATCCTGGTGCTGCCGCCGCTGAACACGTCGGTGGACGTGGCGGCCACCGCGGCCGTGCTGTCGCAGGCCACGCGTCCGCTCGCTGAATCCGGCTACTACGTGATTCCGGTTGGCGTCATGGAAGAAACGTTCAAGCAGAACGGCCTGACTTCGCCCGACGACATCCACGAGCTGCCCGCCGTGAAGCTGCGCGAGATCTTCGGCGCCGATGCGGCGCTGTACATGACGGTCAAGCAGTACGGCGCCAGCTACGCCGTCCTGGCCAGCACCGTTACGGTCTCGATCGACGCTGAACTGCTCGACCTGCGCAACGGCGCCAAGCTCTGGAGCGGCTCCAAGCAGGTGGTGCATGCCAACAACAACAGCAACGGCGGCCTGATCGGCATGCTGGTGCAGGCGGTGGTGGATCAGGTGGTCAACAACCTGACGGACCGCAGCTACAGCGTGGCCGGCATGACGAACGCGCAGCTGCTCAGCGCCGGCACGCCTGGTGGCATGCTGTACGGGCCGCGCTCGCCGCGCTACGACGCCCAGTAAACCGGCCGGATGACGGCTTACCGCCCGCGCGCCAATTCTGGCGCGCGGGCGGCTTCGTTTGGGGCGTGTGGATTTACCGCGCCCCGAACACCGGATAGTCCGTCAGCCCGCGCGCATCGCCGCCGAACAGCGTGTTCCTGTCGTGCTCGGCCAGCGGTTCGTCGTTGCGCAGGCGGTCGGGCAGGTCCGGGTTCGCCACGAACGGCCGGCCGAAGGCGATCAGATCCGCCCAGCCTGCTTGCAGCGCATCGCGTGCGCGCTCGGCCGTGTACTTGCCGGCGTAGATCAGCACGCCGGGATACACGCGGCGCAGCGCCTGCTTGAAGGACAGCGGCATGTCGGGGGCGTCGTCCCAGTCGGCTTCGGCGATGTGGATGTAGCCCACGCCGATCTCGCCCAGCCGCTTGGCGGCCGCGGTGTACGTGGCGACGGGGTCCGCATCCACGCAGCCGTTCAGCGTCGTGAGCGGCGCCAGACGGATGCCGACGCGGGCCGGGTCGCCCAGGGTTTCGACCAGCGCGCGCGCCACCTCGTCCAGGAAGCGGATGCGGTTTTCCAGCGAGCCGCCGTACGCGTCGGTGCGGTTGTTGGCCTCTGAATCCAGGAACTGGTTGACCAGATAGCCGTTGGCCGCGTGCAGCTCCACACCGTCAAACCCGGCCGCGATCGCGTTGCGCGCGGCCTGGCGGTATTCCTCGACGATGCCCTGGATCTCCGTCGCCGTCAGTGCGCGCGGCGCCGAGGCCTGCACGAAGTTCGGACTGCCGTCGTCGTTCTGAATGAAGACATTGACGCCCTCTGCCTGAATCGCAGAGGACGATACCGGCGCCTGCCCGCCGAGCAGGCTGGTGTGGCTTAGCCGGCCCACGTGCCAGAGCTGCGCGTAGATGCGGCCGCCGGCGGCGTGGACGGCGTCGGTCACGCCGCGCCAGCCGGCCACCTGGGCGGGGGTGCACAGACCGGGGGTGCCGGCATAGCCCTTGCCCATCGGCGAGATGTACGTGCCTTCGCTGACGATGAGGCCGGCACCCGCGCGCTGCGCGTAATAACGCGCCATCAGCGCATTGGCGCAGTCGCCCGGCTGCGTGGCGCGCGAGCGCGTCATCGGCGGCATGACGATGCAGTTGGGCAGCGTCAGGCCGCCCAGCGCCAGGGGTTGAAACAGCGGATCAGTCGTGTGCATGGTCGGGTTCCATTCGGTTCAGTCCCATTCGGTTCAGTCGCTTCCGGATCAGTCCCACGCCGCGGCCAACCCTTCCGGGCTGACTTCGCGGCCGTTGCGTTCCAGCGCGGCGATCTGCGCCATGTCGTCGTCCGTCAGGCGCAGGTCCTGGGCGAGCAGGTTGCTGGCCAGGTTCTCGCGCTTGGTCGACGACGGGATCACGGCATAGCCCAGTTGCAGGGCCCAGGCCAGCGCGACCTGCGCGGGCGTGGCTTCGTGGCACTGCGCGATCTGACCGATGACCGGATCCTTGAGCATCTTGCCGTACGCCAGCGTCATGTACGAGGTGACGTGAATGCCCTGTTCCTTCAGGAACGCGGTCAGCGTGCGGTTCTGCAGATAGGGGCTGAGCTCGATCTGGTTGGTGGCGATTGCTTCGCGGCCGACGGCGGCGATGGCGGCGCGCGTTTGGGCGATGGGGAAGTTGGAAATGCCGATCTGGCGCGTCAGGCCTTGCGCCTTGGCGTCGGCCAGCGCGGTCATGAATTCGTCGACGGAAACGCCGTTGTCCGGCGCGGGCCAGTGGATCAGCGTCAGGTCCACATAGTCGGTGCGCAGCTTGGCCAGGCTGTCCTTCAGACTGGGGACGAGCTTGTCCTTCGCGTAATTGGGCACCCAGATCTTGGTAGTGATGAACAGGTCTTCGCGGGCCACGTTGGATTCGGCGATGGCCTGGCCGACGTCGGCTTCGTTCTCGTAGATCTGCGCGGTGTCGATGGCGCGGTAGCCGACGTCCAGCGCGTTGCGCACCGAATCGATGACGGTCTGGCCTTGCAGACGGAAGGTGCCGACGCCAAAGGCGGGGATGCTCATGTAAAACTCCTGGGGGTGTGCGTGGCCGAACGTGCGGTGTTCGGGAATGGACGTAGTGTGCCTGCCGTATCCTTGCGGAAAAATACCGGTATCGGCGAAATACTTTTGATAAAACGTCAAATATGAAAACCACCCTCGACGAAATGCAGGTCTTCATCGCCATCGTGGACAGCGGCTCGATCACTGCCGCCGCGGACGTGCTGGGCCAGACCATCTCCGCCACCAGCCGAACCATGAGCCGGTTGGAAGAAAAGCTGCAGACCACGCTGATGCGGCGCACGACAAGGCGGCTGGCGCTGACCGAAGAAGGCAAGGCCTACCTGGAGCAGGCGCGCCGGATCATCGCGTCGGTCGAGGAGGCCGAAGAGCTGATGAACCTGCGCCGCAACCAGCCCGCGGGCCTTTTGCGCGTGGATGCGGCGTCGCCTTTCATGCTGCACGTCATCGCGCCGCTGGTGCCGGCTTATCGCAAGCGCTATCCGCAGGTGGAGCTGGAACTCACCAGCAACGAAGGCAACATCGACCTCTTGGCGCGGCGCACCGATCTGGCGTTTCGCATCGGGCGTCTGAAGGACTCGTCGCTGCACGCGGTGGCGCTGGGCACCAGCCGGGTGCGCGTGCTGGCCAGCCCGGGCTATCTGGCGCGGCACGGGACGCCGCGGCGCGCAGCGGATCTGGCCTCGCACGTGCTGCTGGGCTTTGCCCAACTGGAACCGCTGAACGAATGGCCGCTGCTGGATGCGGACGGGCAGCCGGTGCATATCAAGCCGCAGGTGCGCGCCCATAGCGGCGAGACGCTGCGCCAGCTTGCGCTGAACGATGGCGGCATCGTGTGCCTGTCCGACTTCATGACGCGCGGCGATCGGGCAAGCGGCGCGTTGCAGCCGCTGTTTGTGAAGCAGCTGCTGGAAGTGCGGCAACCGATCAACGCGGTGTACTACCGGAATACCGCGATCTCGTCGCGCATCAAGTCCTTCATTGATTTCGTGGTCGAGACGGTGGGGACGCGCGGATTCGAGGAATAGCGGGTCCTCGAAGATGTATCCAATGGCGACCTTCATGATGAATGCGCCGAGGTGGTCCTTATACTGTCCCCGTTTTTATTTCGAACCTGGGACACGCATGAGCCTCTTCCCCCGTTTCTTCGGCCGCAAGGAAGCCTCTACCGACGCCGCCAATCCGGCGGATTCCAACGCCCTGCTGGCGAATCCGGACATCGCGCAGCCGTTGAGCCTGCAGGTCCTGTTCGCCGCGCCGCTGGCGATTTCCGAGGCGGCGCTGACCGATGCGCTGCGCGCGTATCACCCGACAATGCAACAGGCCCGCGCCGAAATCGCGCCCGACATGCCGGAATTCCTGGGCATGGTCGGCTGGGACAAGCACGTCGTGCGGCTGGTGGGCTTCAATGCGCCCTACCCCAAGGACGCGCTGGAAACCTGCGTGGCGCCGTCGCACTATCCGGCGACGGTGAAGGACGAGGTCCGCGCGCACGTGAGCCACATCATCCTGTATTACGCGGGCTACGAGACCGATCCGTTGGAGCAGTATGTGGCGATGGCCGCGGTGGCGGGTGCGTTGGCGGGTTTCAAGGCGCTGGCGGTGCTGAACGAGCATGCGCACACGTCGCTGCCGGCCGGCGTGTTTGCCGACGAGTCGCTGGGCGACGAGAGCATGGACCTCCTGCGCACGCTGCCGCTGAACATGCTGTATTGCGGCTTCGTGAAGTACGAAGTGGAAGGCGTGCAGGGCGTGTGGATGCGCACCTATGGCGGCGATGCGTTCGGCCTGCCGGATTTCGCGGCGCTGGCGACGGGACATGACGAGGGCGAGATGTACTCGACCATGTTCAACAACATCATGAGCTACATGCTGGAAAGCGGCGCCGAACTGGCTGCCGGCCACACCATGCAGATCGGCGAGGACGCCTTCATGAAGCTGCGCGAGCCGGCCAAGGAAGAGTATTACCTGGACGGCCCGGGGCAGGTGCTGGTGGCCGAGATCATCTCGGCGGATCAGATCAACACGCCGGAATGAGTCAGGCCCGCGCGGGCCGCGATCGGTTGGGCCGCGGTCGGCCGCGCCGCGCCAGGCCGAGCCGCGTTGGACCGAGTCACCACCGGCTCGGTCACAGCAGGCCCGCGCTGCGGGCCCGCGCCACCGCCTGCGTCCGGCTGTCTGCGCTGAGCTTGACGTTCAGATGGCGCAGATGCGTGCGCACGGTGCTCTCGGAAACGAAGAGCTGCCGCGCGATGGCGCTATTGGAATGACCCTCGGCTAACAGGCGCAGCACGCGCAGCTCCTTGGGCGTAAGGCCTTCCGCGCACGGCGATTCGGCGACCGGCGTGATCGGGGCCGTCGCACATGGGCCGACCTGCGCCAGGTAGCGCTGCCACCACGCACGCGCGCCTTCTGACGCCAACCACGCATTGCCGGCCGTTGACGCGGCATGGCGCTGCAACAGGCCGGCCAGCGCCGCGCCCTCATCCACCAGCACGCGGCACAGGCCTTCGGATTGCGCCGTGTGCAATAGCGGCGCAAGCTGCGCCGCTGCCGCGCCATCGTCCTGCATGCGAGACAGCGCGACCGCGCGAAACAGCTGAAGCTTGTACGCGCGCCGCACGCGCTGGGCGGCCAACGCCTTTGCGATGTCCTGGTCCAGTTCACGCAGCGCGGCGGCGGGATCGCCGTCATACGCCGCGCAACGCAAGCGCCCCAGCCGCGGATACAACAGGTCGTTGGCCGGCAGGCGCAGTGCTTCCACGCGGCGCCACAGATCGGCGTCGTCCGCGCGCAGCAATTCGTCGCGCGCGGCCTGCGGATGACCCTGCATCAGCAGCACGCGCGCGCGCTCGACCCGGGCGCTGGCCGCGATGCGCGGCAGGCCGCGCTGGTGGCCCAGGTATTCCAGTTCGCCCAGCAGGTAGAAGGTCTGTTCGGGATCGCCTTCATAAAACGCCACCCGCGCCTGCATCAGGTAGCCCAGGATCAGATGGTCCGGCAGGCCGACGTCGCGCCCCAGCGGCACATACACCTGCAGCAGCCGCGCAGCCTGCGCAAGGTCGCCGGTCTCATACACCCACGCGGCATACAGCACGCCGGCCCAGGCGTTGCCATTGGCTTGTCCGTAGGCGCCCTTGCGCGTGGCGCGCACCGCCATGCGAAAGCGCGCGCCCGCCTGGCGCATGCGCCCTTCCTGCAGGTCGATGATGCCTTCCACCGCTTCCGAATACATCAGGTTGAACGTGCTGGCGCTGCGGCTTTGCGCGCGCCGCGCGGTGTCCAGCAGCGCGCGCGCCTCGTGGTAGCGGCCCAGCACGGCGCTGACGTTGGCCATGGCGTTGGCCAGCGCGGTGTCGGTGAACGACAGGGCGTCGCCCAGCGAGGCGACGCTGGGCATGCCAGCGGCGTAGGCTTCTTCCTGGCGATCCATCATGGACAACAGCAGCGGCTGCAACGCGCGGACGTGCGCCTGCACCGCGGGATCGGCGCTGCCGGCCAGCTTCAGGTCCGCCATCAAGGCGGACGCCTCGCCGGGACCGCGCGTGAAACAGGTGGCCCATATCTGCATGGCCTGCAAGAGCGGCCGCGTGGCAAGCACGGCGGCGGGAAGCTGGCCCAGCCAGCGCGACAAGAGGCGCATCCGGCCCTCGGCCAGCAGCGGCTCCGCATGGGTCTGCAACAGCGCCAGCGCGCGGCCGAAGTCGCCGCCGTCGATGGCGTGGTCGATGGCGGGCACGGGCCGGCCCTGCGCCTCGTACCAGCGCGACGCCGCCAGATGCAGGTGCGCGATGTCTCCCGGCGCCTGCGCACGCAGTTGCGATTGCAGGTAGCTGGCGAACAGGCTGTGATAGCGGTAATGACGTTCGTCGGTGGCGGTGCGCGAGAGCAGCACGTGGCCGTCTTCCAGCTGATGCAGGAGGTCCGCGCAGTCCAGGTCGGGCACGAGGGCCTGGCACAGCGGCGCGCAGAGCTGCTTGAGAATGCTGGTGCGCAGCAGGAAGCGCCGCAGCGCGGGCGTCTGGCTGGCCAGCACGTCCTGCGCCAGATAGTCGGCCACGGACTGGTCGCTGCCGGAGAACCGTTCGATGAAGGCGGCGGCCGACGGCTGCCGTGCGAGCGAGGCGGACGCCAGGCACAGCGCGGCCGCCCAGCCCTCGGTCTTGCGATGCAGCAGCTCGACCTCGGCAGGCGTCAGCATGGGTTGGCGGCGCGCGAAGAACTGCGTGGCCTCGTCCACTGAAAAGCACAGTTGCGCGGCGTCGATCTCCAGCAGCTGATTGGCCGCGCGCAAGCGGCCCAGCGCCAGTCCGGGCGTGTGCCGCGAGCCGATCAACAGCCGGCCGTGCGCGGGTAGGCGCCCGATCAGGTCCTGCACCAGGTCCAGCACGGCGGGGGCGGTGATGGCTTCGAACTCGTCCAGCACCAGGGCGAACGGCGCCTCGTGCGAGGCCACGGCCTCGACCAGCGCCAGCGCCAGCGTGTCCTCCGAATCGTGGGCGGCGAACGCCGCGCTGGCGTCGCCGGACAGCGCACCCAGTGCCGCCATCAGGCAACGCAAAAAGCGCGAGAGATCGTTGTCGGCGCGGTCCAGCGTCAGCCAGGCGGTGCGCATCGGCGCGCTTTGCAGACGCGCCTGGCATTGCGCCAGCAATGTGGTCTTGCCATAGCCCGCGGGGCCGCGCGCCACCACCACCTTGGGTCCTTCCGGACGGCAGATCGCTTCGCATAGCGCAAGCCGGGCGACGTGATCGCCATGCGCGGCCGGGGCATTGAGCTTGCCGCTGGCCAGCGCGTGTTCCATCGAGAACGAATGACGCATGGGCTGCCTGTTCAGGGACTGCGGTTTGCGGGGATCGTTGCGGGAAAACCCGCGATGCGCGCGAAAAATCGTCGCTTTGGACGAAGGCGAAATCGCGTGCCTACGATACAAAAGGACGCTCCCCGGAGCAATACGCACACCGCCGCAAAGACGGCGTAAACCGATAACGGAGACAAGTCCATGGCAATCCCCAAACTGACGCTCGCGCTGGCGGGCGCGATCCTGGCCGCAAGCGGCGCGCATGCCCAGAACGCGGCGGCTCCCGTGAAGATAGGCATCATGGCCGACATGAGTTCGGCGTACTCGGACATCGGCGGCAAGGGGCTGGTCGAGGCCGCGCGCATGGCGGTGCAGGACTTTGGCGGCTCGGTGCTGGGCAAGCCGATCGAGCTGGTCTTCACGGACGGACAGAACAAGGTGGACGTGGCCAGCGCCGCGGCGCGCCGCTGGTTCGATCAGGACGGGGTGGACATGATTACGGACCTGCCGACGTCCGCGCTGGCGCTGGCGATCAGCGAACTGGGGCGCGAGAAGAAACGCGTCGTCATGGTGACCAGCGCGTCCACGTCCGAACTGACGGGCAAGGCGTGTTCGCCCTACACGGTGCACTGGACCTACGACACTTACGCCCTGGCCAACGGCACCGGTGCGGCCGTCACGGAACAGGGCGGCAAGAACTGGTTCTTCATGACGGCGGACTATTCGTTTGGCTACGCGCTGCAGGGCGATGCGTCGGCGGTGATCGAACGTAACGGCGGCAAGGTGCTGGGCGCGGTGCGCTCGCCGCTGAACACGCCCGACTTCAGCTCGTACCTGTTGCAGGCGCAAAGCTCCAAGGCCGGCATCATCGGGCTGGCGCTGGGCGGCAACGATGTCATCAGCGCGATCAAGCAGGCCGCGGACTTCGGCATCGGCCGGCCGGGCAGTTCGCAGCGGCTGGTGGCGCTGCTGGCCTTCCTGTCCGACGTCAAATCCATCGGTCTGCCGCTGGGCCAGGGGCTGCTCCTGACCGAGGCCTTCTACTGGGACCAGAACGACGCCACGCGCGCATGGTCGCAGCGCTTCCAGGACAAGGTCGGCCGCAAACCCACCATGACGCAGGCCGGCACGTACGGCGCCGTCACGCACTACCTGAACGCGGTCAAGGCGGCGGGCACCAAGGACGCCGACGCCGTTATGGCGAAGATGCGCGAGATGCCGATCAACGACTTCATGACGAAGGACGGCAAGCTGCGCGTGGACGGCCGCGTGGTGCGCGACATGTACCTGTTTGAAGTGAAGAAGCCGGCGGACTCCAAGAGCGAGTGGGACCTGTACAAGCAGGTTGCGGTGATTCCCGGCAACGTGGCTTTCCGTCCGCTCGACAAAGGCGGCTGCGCGCTGGCCAAGTCCGGAGGCGCGGAATGATCAGCTATCAGGTCACGGCGTTTGGCGAACCGCTGACGCGCGCCGAACGCGCGACGCCCGCACCGCAAGGCAGCGAGGTGCTGCTGCGCGTGCTGGCCGCGGGCGTCTGCCACACCGATATCCACACTTGGGAAGGCTCGTACGACCTGGGCGGCAGCAAGCGGCTGAGCATGCAGCAGCGCGGCGTGACGCTGCCGCTGACGCTGGGCCATGAGACCGTGGGCGAAGTCGTTGCCATCGGGCCCGACGTGCCCGAGGACGTGCGGCTGGGGCAGCGTTACCTCGTCTATCCCTGGATCGGCTGCGGCCACTGCAAGGTGTGCCGACGCGGCCGCGAGAACCTGTGCGCCTCTCCGCGCTTTCTGGGCATCTTCCGCCCCGGCGGCTACAGCGATCACATCGTCGTGCCGCACGCGCGCTATCTGGTCGATATCGGCGACCTGCGGCCCGAACAGGCCGCGCCCTATGCATGTTCAGGCCTGACCACGTATAGCGCCATCCGCAAGATCCCGCAGGACGTGCTGGCCGAGGAATCGGTGGTGGTGATCGGCGCGGGCGGGCTGGGGCTGATGGGCGTCACGCTGCTGCGCGCGATGGGCTGCGGCAACGTCGTCGTGGTGGAGCCAGACGGCGCGCGCCGGGGCGCGGCGCTGG